>CAMLRX010000006.1 GCA_946482545.1 uncultured Flavihumibacter sp.
TCTTATTGTTCAGCCTGGGCCTGGAATTCAGTTTTAAAAAACTCGTTAAAGTGGGTGGCTCGGCTTCCATCACCGCGATCGTGGAGGTGATCACGATGCTTGGACTCGGCTTCCTCACCGGGCAATTACTGGGCTGGAACACGATCGACAGTATCTTCCTGGGCGGTATCCTTTCCATATCATCGACCACCATCATTATACGCGCATTTGAAGAACTTCAGATCAAAACGCAGAAGTTTGCAGGACTGGTTTTCGGCGTGCTCATTGTGGAAGATCTTGTGGCGATACTGCTCCTGGTTTTACTGAGTACCATTGCCGTGAGCCAGCAGTTTTCCGGCGGTGAACTGCTGTTCTCCCTGGCCAAACTGCTTTTCTCCCTCGCCCTGTGGTTCATCGCGGGTATATTTCTTTTACCCACTTTCTTTAAAAGAATCAAGAAGCTGCTGAGTGATGAGACTTTACTTATCGTATCCTGTGCGCTCTGTCTCATGATGGTGCTGCTCACCACACAAGCCGGGTTCTCTCCTGCCCTTGGCGCGTTCATCATGGGTTCATTGCTGGCGGAAACCAACAAAGCGGAACGGATCGAACACCTGATCCTTCCGGTGAAAGACTTTTTCGCCGCCGTGTTCTTCGTTTCCGTAGGCATGTTGCTCGACCCGCAGATACTCGTGGAATACGCCTGGCCCGTCATCATCATCACCATTGTAACCGTGATCGGGAAATTCCTCAGTTCGGGACTCGGCGCCCTCGTTTCCGGACAGCCGCTGAAAACATCCGTTCAAACCGGCCTCAGTCTTTCCCAGATCGGCGAATTTTCCTTCATCATCGCCACGCTTGGGCTAACACTCAAAGTAACCAGCGAATTTCTTTACCCGATTGCCGTTACCGTTTCGGCCATCACTACGTTTACCACGCCTTACCTCATCAAACTCAGTCCGGCTGTGCACCAGAAGATAGAAGCTTTGCTGCCGGAAAAATGGAAGAACGCCCTCGCCCGTTACAGCAACAGTACGCAGACCATGACTTCGGAAAGCGACTGGAAGATCGTATTGCGTTCGGTATTGCTGACCGGCATCACCAACAGCATCATCTGCATCGCCATCCTGCTGGTTTCCACGCAATACCTTTTACCCTGGCTCTACCATACCTGGACACCGGGCTGGCCGGCCAAAGTGGTGGGCGCCCTGGTAACCATTGGCGCTATGTCGCCGTTTATATGGGCCATCGCCGCCAAAAGGATCAGGACATCGGCTTACTCCGAACTGTGGCTGAACAAAAGGTACAACCGGGGCCCACTTGTGATGATGGAAATTATACGTGTAAGCGTTGCCGTGGCATTGGCCGGAATCACGCTGCAACAGATATTCATGACGTATTACACCTGGCTCTTTATCGTGCCCGCCACCATCGTGGTATTCATGATCTTCTCCAAAAGATTGCAGCAATTCTACCAGCGCATCGAAACCAGGTTCCTCACCAACCTGCACGCGAAAGAAAGTGCGGAGAAAGAACGGGAGCAACTGCTGCCGTGGGACCTTCACCTTACCAGTTTCACCATTGAACCAGAATTTTCCCAGGTAGGCATTCCGTTGGTGGACCTCAGGCTGCGGGAGCAGTTCGGCATCAATATCGTGTCCATTGAAAGGGGGAACAAAAAGATACATGCACCCGCTAAAAATGTGGTGCTGTACCCACAGGATAAGTTGGGTGTGATTGGAACGGATGAACAGCTGGAACGTTTCCGGGAATACCTGCACCAGCATTCGGGCACATTGCAGGAAAACCAGAGCGAACCCGTTAAACTGGAACAGTTTGTAGTGCCGGCCGGATCGCCGCTGGTGAACAAAAGTATCCGCAGTACGGGCTTACGCGAAAAAACCAGTGGCCTGGTGGTAGGCATCGAACGCAAAGGGGAAGCCATGCTGAACCCCTCTTCCGAAACCATTATCCAGGCAGGCGACCTGGTTTGGGTGGTGGGAAAACGAACCCTCATCAGGGGCTTTCTCGAAAAATGATCTTTTTTGGATGAACGGTGTAACATTTATCCCGTTCATCCGTACATTTATACGAACGTTATCGTAAATCAAAAAAGCATCAGCCATGAACACAACATTTTTATTGAACCTCCGCCGCGCAGGAATGGTATTGGGCGCCGCATTTCTATTGACCGCAGGCGCTCAGGCCCAAACCAAAGAACAGAAGGCGGAAGAAAAAGCCAAAGCGGAAGTCGCTAAGGAAAAAGCATTGAAAGAGGCGGAAAACGCCCTGAAGCTCGCCGAAGCCGAGCTTAAAAAAGTAGATTGGACCCAGATTGAAAAAGACATCAAACAGGCACTGGCCTCCATCGACTGGAAATCGGTTCACAACGATGTGCAACTCGCGTTAAAAGAAGCAAGCGATGAATTGCAGAAAGTGGATTGGAAAGAAGTGGAAAAAGAGATAAAGAGCGGCCTGAAAGAAGCGAACAGCGCGGAAACCAAAGCCGAGATCAAAAAAGCCATGAAAGAAGTAGAGAAGGCCATGAAGGAAGCGCAAAAAGAAATGAAAGCCGCGCAGAAAGAAATGGAAAAGGCGCAAAAAGAACAGAAGAAAGCGATAGAGAAAATGGAGATATAGGATCGCAAGCGACTTGTCGTGTATATGTAGCAACACCGGTTATTGGTCAGCCATGACGATAGCCGGTGTATTTTTTTACCCCTTTTCGTGGTATTGCTGATATGAGGATAGAAAGTTACCTTGGTTCCTAAGTTCTGCTCCCTACCGAAAGCTTTGGTTATTGCACTGATTGGCTGGCTTTTATTCATCCACAACAACCTATCAGCATGAAAATCGTCAACAACTTGCTTTTCGGCAACGATGGCAAACAGGTGACCTACCACCCCACCCCCAACAAAGGCGGAAAGTACACACCCCTATTTCTCGTGATCCATTACACAGCGGTGACCAGGGCCGCAGGCTCCATCTCCTGGTTCCTCAATAAAACGGCCAGCGCATCGGCACACCTCATCATCGACCGGGATGGCTCTATCATTCAGTTCGCGCCCTTCGACGTGGTAACCTGGCACGCCGGAGAAAGCAGGTGGAACGGTTACAACGGGCTGAACCGCTATTCGATTGGTATTGAACTGGTGAACGGTGGAAGATTGAGCCGCTCGGGAAACGCATGGATATGCCCGGTGGACAAACGTACCGTACCCGAAAGCGATGTTTATATGGGCATCCACAAAAACGAACAACGCGAACAGGCCTGGCACGAGTACACCGAAGAACAACTCCAGGTAACCGCTGAGATCGGCGCCCTGCTGGTGAAAACTTACGGCCTGGAAGATGTGGTGGGGCACGACGATATTTCCCCCATCCGCAAAAGTGACCCGGGACCCGCTTTCCCGATGAACAGTTTCCGCTCCAAGATCATGGGCCGGAAAGACGATGCGCTGGATACCTATAAAACCAGTACAGCGGTTAATATCCGGAAAGGCCCGGGCACACAATATGACCCCATCACCAACCCGTTGCCCGCAGACACAAAGGTGGAAGTATTAAAAAGAGAAGGCAACTGGAGTTTTGTGGAAGTAATCGGGAAAGTACACAACATCAACGACCTGGAAGGATGGGTGAGTACAAAATACCTGGTGAAATAATCAGCTTTGGCAGAGCGCACGTTTCGCTTCCAGGTATTCGTTCCATAATTCAGTAACAATAGCCGCGGCTGGTTGAATGGTCTCGACAAGGGCGCTCACCTGGCCGATTTCCAGTTCGCCTTCCTGCATATCACCTTCAAACATACCTTTTTTGGCGCGCGCCCTTCCGAGTATTGTTTTTAATGCTTCGGGAGTGGCGCCTTTTTGTTCCGCGGCGTGTACCTGGTGAAAAAAATCGTTTTTCAGCAACCTTACCGGCACGAGTTGCTTCATGGAAAGCATAGTGTCTCCTTCTTTGCTTTGGAGCACCGCATGCTTAAATGCAGGATGAGCCGAAGCTTCCTCGCTGGCCACGAAACGTGTACCCACCTGTACCCCGGAAGCGCCTAACGCCATGGCCGCCAGCATCTGTCTTCCCGTAGCAATGCCGCCCGCCGCAATTACCGGGATGGAAACAGCCTTTACCACGGCTGGAATCAGCACCATCGTAGTGGTCTCTTCTCTTCCATTATGGCCGCCCGCTTCAAAACCTTCTGCCACCACAGCATCGCAACCCGCATCTTCCGCTTTCTTCGCGAATTTGCTGCTGCTGACCACATGCACCACTTTGATGTCTGCCGATTTTAAAACCGGTGTCCAGGTCGTGGGATTACCGGCTGAAGTAAATACGATGGGAACTTTTTCTGCTTTAATAATTTCAATCAGCGCCTCAATACCCGGATACAACAAAGGGATGTTTACACCGAAAGGCTTATCCGTGGCCGCTTTGCATTTACGAATATGTTCGCGCAGCACATCCGGATACATACTGCCTGCACCCAGCAATCCCAATCCGCCGGCATTACTAACGGCGCTCGCTAAACGCCAACCGGAAGTCCATACCATCCCCGCCTGGATGATGGGATATTTTATTTGAAAGAGGTTGGAAAGCATGGTAATTCAAAATTCATCATTCAACATCCAAAATTCGCCCTACTGTTTCCCTAAATCAATCTCCGTATTGTCCCCGATGTTCAGGCTACGACTTTCTCCTTTCACTTCGGTATCACTTCCGATCAGGGATTGAATCAATACGATATCATAGAGATCGGCATAAGAACCGATGATGGAATCTTTGATGATGGAGGAATCGATGGTGGCATGTTCCCCAACGGCAACATTGGGCCCGATGATGGAATTTTTTATGGTGCAACCCGGCGCGATACTTACCGGAGGTACGATGATGGAGTTCTCGAAATTGGAGCCTTCGGGAATGCTGCCGCCAAGTTTCTTCAGCAAGGTGGCATTGGAAGCGAGGAGCGACTCTTTCCTACCGCAATCGAACCAGTTCTGCACTTTAAAGGTGCGCAGCCTGGCTCCGTGTTTGATCATACATTCGATGGCATCCGTGAGGTTGAATTCCCCGTGCGCCTTGATGCCGTTCTGAATATTGTTCTCGAGGCAATTGAAGAGGAACTTCGTTTCCCTGATTTTATAGATGCCCACCAATGCCAGGTTGGATTTTGGAATATGCGGTTTCTCCACTACCCGCGTAATCAGGCCTTCCTCATCCATTTCCGCCACACCGAAATTGCGGGGGTCGTCCACTTTTTTCACTCCCAGCAGCGAACTGTCCTGGGCCACGACCGCTTTTACATCATACTCGCAAATAGAGTCGCCCAGTACAATGAACATTTCGTCTTCCCCTACGATTTCTTTGGTAAGATATATGGCGTGCCCCAACCCCTGCCTTTCAGACTGCACCACGAAGTGCGCATTCAGTGAAGGGTAATTTTCTTTCACATAATCCTGGATCTTATCCCCGAGGTAACCTACGATGAACACAAAATCGCGTATTCCGGCCTCCACAAGCTGGTCGATGATGATGCTCAGGATGGACCTGCCAGCAAGGGGAATCAGCGCTTTGGGCTGTGTATATGTATGGGGGCGGAGTTTGGTGCCTGCCCCTGCTACCGGTATAATCGCCTTCATCAAATGTATTTGAGTTCCTTACGGCGGGCAAATTACAATATTTAACCAAACAATATATCTTTGCGCCATGCAAAGAGATACCCTCGTATTCGACCTCATAGGAAAAGAGCTCGAACGCCAACGTCACGGCATTGAACTGATTGCCTCCGAGAATTTTACCAGCCTCCAGGTAATGCAGGCCATGGGAAGCGTATTAACCAATAAATATGCGGAAGGTTACCCCGGACGCCGTTATTATGGCGGATGCGAAGTGGTGGACCAGACGGAGCAACTCGCCATCGACCGACTGAAAGAGATTTTCAACTGCGAATATGCCAACGTGCAGCCCCACAGCGGCGCACAGGCCAATGCCGCCGTTATGCTGGCCATCCTGCAACCCGGTGATAAAATCCTGGGACTGGACCTCAGCATGGGTGGACACCTTACTCACGGGTCACCCGTGAACTTCTCCGGAAAACTTTACCAGCCCGTATTCTACGGCGTTACCAGGGAAACCGGGCTTGTAGATTATGATATGCTGGAAAGAGTAGCCCGCGAAGAGAAACCCAAACTGATCATTTGCGGCGCCTCCGCTTACAGCCGCGACTGGGACTATGCCCGCATCCGCGCCGTAGCCGACGAAATCAACGCTTTTGTATTGTGTGATATGGCACACCCCGCCGGTCTGATCGCCAAAGGTTTGCTGAAATCGCCTTTCGAACATTGTCATTTCGTGACCTCCACCACCCACAAAACACTTCGCGGCCCCCGTGGTGGTGTGATTATGATGCATAAAGATTTCGAAAACCCATTTGGTCTTACCGATGTGAAAGGCAACACCCGCATGATGAGCAACCTCATCGATATGGCCGTGTTCCCCGGTACACAAGGTGGTCCGCTGGAACACGTGATCGCCGCCAAAGCAGTGGCTTTCGGCGAAATCCTCAGCGACGAATTCACCGTTTATGCCCAGCAGGTAATCAAAAATGCCCAGGCCATGGCCAAAGCATTCACCGACCGCGGCTACCAGATCATCAGCGGTGGAACCGATAACCACCTGATGCTGATCGATCTCCGCAATAAGAATATCTCGGGGAAAAAAGCGGAACTGGTGCTGGGTAAGGCAGACATCACCGCTAATAAGAATATGGTTCCTTATGATGATAAGAGCGCTTTCGTAACTTCCGGTATCCGTTTTGGCGTGGCCGCTATTACGAGCAGGGGCATGAAGGAAGAACACATGGAGTTTGTGGTGAACGCGATTGATAAGGCATTGATGAATGCGGATGATGAAGCGGTGCTGGAAGGATTGAGGAAAGAAGTGAATGGGTTTATGAAGGATTTTCCGTTGTATCCTGAGTTGTAGGTTTCACGCAAAGGGATTCACGCAAAGACGCAAGGGGGCAGGGACGCAAAGAGCGATTGAAGGGCGGGGGAGTTGTTGGAGATGCGGGCTTCTTGTGAAGGCACGATTTTTTTTGTTTTGGGTGCAGACTTCTTGTAAAGGCGCGAACTTGTTGTAGGGTGAGGGGTTGGTTAGGAGGTAGTCGATGGGAGATCGCTTCGCTGGCGCTCGCGATTTAATTAAAAAGATATGATTCAAAGAGTACAAACATTGTGGTTACTGCTGGCTGCGGCGGCATCGTTCCTGACGCTGAATTTTGCTTTTTATAGCGGAACTACGGCGGAAGGCGCTTATCTGGAGTTGAATGCGAAGGAGAATATTCCTATTTTAATTCTTTCTGTGGCAACTGCGGTGTTGGCATTGGTGACTATATTTCTGTTTAAGAACCGGAAACTGCAGATGAAGCTTACATTGGTGGGATTGGCTGTGAGCATTCTGACGCTGGTATTGTATTTCAGAAAAACCAGTGAGTTCGTGAATGGGAATTACAGCATCTGGGCTATACTGAGCCTGGTGGTACCCGTTTTCCTTTTCTTCGCGACCAGGGGAATTTATAAGGATGAGAAGCTGATCAAAAGCCTGGACAGGCTGCGGTAACTTCCTTCACCATAAGACACTAAAAAAGCAGGATAGGGAATGTCCTGCTTTTTTATTTTCGGTTTTCCAAGGTTCAGCCCTGGCGGTTATTTACCGGGCCGGATGCTCAATCGATAAATCGTGCAGTCTGGCTTTTCTTTACTTTCTTCAATCCTTCCGGCACACCTGCATATACCAATTCTCCTCCGTTCACGCCAGCTTCGGGTCCAAGATCAATGATCCAGTCTGCACTTCTGATTACATCAGTATTATGTTCTATAACAAGGATGCTATGGCCTTGTTCGATGAGGGCGTTAAAGCTTTGTAAAAGTTTCCGGATATCGTGGAAGTGAAGTCCCGTGGTGGGTTCGTCGAAGATGAACAGAATAGAACCTTGCACCCGACCCCTTCCCAGGAACGAGGCCAGTTTTACCCGTTGGGCCTCTCCTCCAGAAAGTGTATCCGATGACTGACCGAGCTTCACGTAACCTAAACCCACATCGCTGAGCGGTTGTATCTTACGGGCCACCTCCTTCGCGTCGGCGAAGAATTCAATGGCTTCATCCACGCTCATTTCCAGCACATCGTAGATGTTTTTCTCCTTATAGGTGACTTCCAGTACTTCTTCTTTGAATTTTTTACCGCCGCACACCTCGCAGGTGAGGTGCACATCGGCGAGAAACTGCATCTCCACGACTTGTTCACCCTCTCCTTTGCAGGCATCACAGCGACCACCGTCTACATTGAAAGAGAAGTGCTTGGGTTGAAAACCGCGCATTTTACTGAGTGGCTGCTTCGCGAAAAGATCACGGATTTCATCGTACGCCTTGATGTACGTTACCGGATTACTGCGTGAAGATTTCCCGATTGGGTTCTGGTCCACCATCTCCACCTGCACAATCTTATCGATATCGCCGGAAACAACCTTGTGCAACCCTACTTTATCCGCGGGTTGGCCCAGCCATTTCATGAGCGCCGGGTATAAAATCTGTTTTACCAGCGTTGTTTTTCCGCTACCGCTCACGCCGGTCACCACGCAGAACACGTTCAGCGGAAATTCCACGGTGATATCTTTCAAATTGTGCTGACGCGCGCCTTCCACTTTAATGGCGTGTTTCCATTTGCGGAGCGTTTTAGGCGGATCAATGCTCAGTTCACCTTTCAGGTATTTCCCTGTTAAACTATTCTTGTTGGCAATAATTTCATCGTAATCTCCTTCCGCAATCACTTCTCCGCCTAAATGACTGGCCAACGGTCCCATATCAATGATGTGGTCGGCTTCGCGCATCATCAGTTCATCGTGTTCCACCACCACAACGGTATTGCCCAGGTTTCTCAGTTCCTTCAATACATGGATCAGCCGCTCTGTGTCGCGGGAATGAAGGCCGATCGAGGGTTCATCCAGAATATACAGGGAATCCGTAAGGTTACTGCCCAGTGAACGGGTGAGTTGGATGCGCTGGCTTTCGCCGCCGGAAAGCGAATTGGCTAGGCGGTTCAGCGTAAGGTACCCCAATCCAACATCCAGCAAAGTTTTGATGCGGTGCTCAATTTCGAGCAGGATGCGTTTCGCCACCTGGCGGTCGTAATCGGAAAGTTCCAGTTTACTGAACCAGTTGTAGAGATCGGTTACGGGCATTTCGCAAATCTCACCGATATGCAGTCCGCCCACTTTCACGTACAGCGCCTCTTTACGGAGCCTGTAACCGCCGCAATCGGGGCAGGTGGTCCTTCCACGGTACCGCGACAACAATACACGATATTGTACTTTATAGAGGTTCTGTTCTACTTCCTTAAAGAAATCGTTGATGCCGTTCACATACTGGTTGCCTTCCCACAATACACGGTATTGCTCTTTGGTGAGGTCCATGATGGGCTTGTGCACCGGAAAGTCGAACTTTTTCGCGGCCCGCACAAACTGGTCCTTCCAGGCGCCGAGCTTCTCTCCTTTCCAGGGCGCCACGGCACCTTCGTACACACTTAGTCTCTTGTCCGGGATCACCAGTTCATCGTCGATGCCCAGCACCTGGCTGAAACCTTCGCAGGTGGGACAGGCGCCATAAGGATTATTAAAAGAGAACAGGTTGGGAACGGGTTCCTCGAAACGGATGCCATCCAGTTCGAAGCGGTTGGAAAAATGAAGCAACTGTTCGCTGTTCACTTCCAGGTAAATTTCACCTTCGCCTTCATAGAAAGCCGTTCCAACGGAATCGGCGATGCGGTGCAAATCATCTTCTTCAAAATCACGTTTCACAAGGCGGTCGATCAATACATAGGTATCTTTCCCGGGTTTCCATTTATGCAAAGGACTATCCTTTCCGGCATCCAGCACGTCTTCTATCCGCAGCAATCCTTCGCCCTGTATATCGAACAACCTTGAAAATCCCTTTTGCAACAGGATATTCAGCTCTTCTTTTACATCACGTTTGCCATGGAACCGGAAAGGCGCAAGCACCAGTATCTTATCGCCCTCTTTCATGCCGTTGATGGTTTCCACCACATGGGTCACATCCTGCTTCATCACCTGGCGGCCACTTACCGGAGATATTGTTTTACCGGCACGTGCGAAAAGCAGGCGGAGGTAATCGTAAATTTCCGTCATGCTGCCCACGGTAGAACGGGGTGTCCGGGTGATCACTTTCTGTTCGATGGCGATTGCAGGGCACAAACCTTTGATGAAATCTACCTCGGGTTTGCCCATTCGCTGCATGAACTGGCGGGCATAAGCGCTCAGACTTTCGGCATAACGGCGCTGGCCCTCCGCGAAGAGTGTATCGATGGTGAGGGAAGATTTACCCGAACCGGAAACCCCGGTCACAACGATGAGTTTATTCCTTGGAATAGAAACAGTTACGTTCTTAAGGTTGTGTTTCCGCGCCCCTTGTATATAAATAGAATTATTGTTGCTGCTGCTTTTCTTCTTTGCCATAGTATGTCCACAAAATTATCGGAAAACACTTACTAAAACTAAATGAATGAACAGTGTTAACCTGCATTTGTTTGTATTGATCAAAATTTTTATTCGTTTTTTTGGCTATATGAATTAAAAATTTGTATTTTCGATAACACAATAAAAATCCAGTATTCAAAAACCATTAAAAAAGATTACGCCTATCGTACACTCCTCTACACAAGATTTCCCAAGTATTTCCGAGTAAACCCAATATCCAAACGTCCATCAAAAACCGTAGATTTCTATGAAATCATTTGTGCAAAAAACCGACAATGAACTGATTCGTCTGTTCATCGAGGGCAACATGACTGCCCTTGAAGCCCTTGTGCTGCGCCACAAGGACAAGATTTACACGTCTGTACTGTTCCTGGTAAAAGACAAGTACCTCGCGGAGGACATCTTCCAGGAAGTATTCATTCGTGTGATCGACACCCTTCGCTCCGGCCGTTACACTGATGAAGGAAAGTTCCTTCCCTGGGCCATGCGTATCGCACACAACCTGTGTGTGGACCATTTCCGCAAGGTGAAAAGAACACCTGTTATCAAGACTGGTGACGACCGCGACATTTTCGAGGTGCTCAACTTCACTGAAGATGGTGCCGATGTGAAAATGATGAAACGCCAGAGCCATGACCGCGTTCGCGACATGCTCGACCGTTTGCCCGAAGACCAGCGTGAAGTGATTATCCTGCGCCACTACGCGGATATGAGCTTCAAGGAAATCGCTTCCATGACCAATTGCAGCATCAACACTGCACTCGGAAGAATGCGCTACGGCCTGATCAACCTGCGCAAAATGATGACCGAAAAAAAGATCGCTTTGTAAGTTCCGACAGATGATTCTTAGCACCTAAAGTCCAAACCAGGTAAAGAATTAAAATCCCCCGCTTCAACGGGGGATTTTCTATTGGGTTCCTTATATTTACTGAACATTAAAACTGTAGTGTATGTCGTTACTGAATAACTCCAATAAAGGGAAAGACAAGAAGAAACCGGGTCAGCCCCAGGCGAAGCCTGGCATGATGGTGAACAAAGGCAGTGTGAACAATAAGACCTCGGCCAAGAACACGCGTGTAACGGGCAGGGCCCAGCGCGGATCCTAAGTTTTGTTTTAGTGAGTGGAATAAAAAAGCCGCAGCGAAAAACTGCGGCTTTTGTTTTTTATTTTTTAGCGGCTTCAAGCCCGCATTTCAACCAATCTCCATATTCAGAAACGGAAGGCGTGTACCCAACCGGCCTGGTGAGCAGTTTCTCATCCCCGGTAATGATCGCGTACAAAGGCTGCGATGCATTGCCAAAGTTTTCCGACTGCATGGTAATGTATTTGTCTCCTACAGTTTTGATGGCTTTCTTGCTGCCATCAGAAACCGGGTAAAGGAACTGCGCATCATCCGGTAATACTTTTCTGTCGTCCACATACAATGAAACGAGGATAAAATTCTTTTCGATCAGTTCTTTAATTTCAGGCTGCACCCAAACATTCTCCTCCATTTTGCGGCAGTTCACACAGGCCCAACCTGTAAAATCTATCAGCAATGGTTTGCCTGTTTCTTTCGATAAAGCCAGGGCTTTTTCATAATCGTTCACCACATCCGGCTCTACTCCTTTACCGGCTGCCGCTTCATGACCGTACACGCTATAACTCATGGGCGGCGGGAATCCACTCACCAATGCACGGTTCGCATATTTGGTATTGGTAAGGCCGGGCACCAGGTAAATGGTAAACGCCAGGAAGAGCAGGCCTAATACGATCCTGCCTTTGCTCAGTTTGGCCGGCGGAGGATCATGCTTGAATTTAAGGATACCAAAGAGATAGAGCGAAAGCGCCAGGCCTATGAGCACCCAGATGCCAAAGAACACTTCTCTTTTCAGGATACCCCAGTGCATCACGAGATCCGCGTTGGAAAGGAATTTGATCATCAGCGCCAGTTCGATAAAGGCGAACACAATTTTCACAGTATTCATCCAGGCACCGGAACGGGGCAGGGAACTCAGCCAGTTGGGGAACAGGGCAAATAAACCAAAGGGAAGACCCAATGCCAGTCCGAAACCGCCCATAGCTACTGTAAGCTGCAAAGCGCCGCCGTCCTGGTTCAACGCACCCACCAGCAATGACCCCAGGATGGGACCAGTACAGGAGAAGGATACAATGGCCAGCGTGAGCGCCATAAAGAAGATACCTCCCAGGCTACCGATATTCGATTTGGAATCCACTTTGTTGGTCATGCTGCTGGGCAAGCCGATTTCGAACAATCCGAAGAAGGAAAGCGCGAAAACGAAGAAGATCACGGCAAAGGCAATGTTCAGCCAGGCGTTGGTGGAAATATTATTCAGGATATCCGAGCTGCCCGCGTCCAGGAAGTAGAACGGCACACTCAGCAACACGTAGATCAGGAAAATAAAGAACCCATACATGAAGGCGTTAAAGATACCTTTTTTCTTATCCTGCGATTGTTTTGTAAAGAAAGAAACCGTGAGCGGGATCATGGGGAAAGTACAGGGCATAATCAAACCCAGCAATCCACCGAGGAACCCGAGGATAAATATTTTCCAGAGACTTTGTTTTTCATCTCCTTCAACACCAGTTCCACCGCAGTTTTCAACCGGATTCTTCATATCAATGGAAGCCCTCTTGATGGAACTGGCTGCATCTGCTGAAACAGCAAGTTCAGTTGATTTACCCACAAGGTTCCCGGAAGCATCAAAAGCAAACCGGAATTCGGCGTTTTCCGGGCCTACCACATCTTCGCCTTTCATGGCCATGTAAGCTACTGCACCTTTCACATCAGCAGACTTGTCCGTAACGCTCACATCCACGCTCCATTCTGCAGTTTGTTCAAATACCTTTACCTGCATCCCATCAAATAAGGGCTCATTCACCAATTTTGGAGCCTGGGCTTCCTTCACCGCTCCTACTATATTGCCTTTGGTAGAAGAATCAAGTGTTACACGGGAATTCGGCTCATCATCTGAAGCGGAGGCGGCAAAAAGACGCCAGCCGTTTTCGATAGCAGCCTTAATCTGTATCGTATATACATTGCCTTCTTTTAGAACGGCATTATAAGTAAATTTAACTGGAGCGTTGGCAGTAGCGGAATCTTGTGCAACAACGATGGATGGCAGGAAGAAGAGGGCCAGTCCAAGTATGGCAGATACTATTTTTTTCATCTTGGTGTTGTTCTCGGTTGAGTTGGCTGGGTGAAAAAACAAACGAGTTCCTGGACAAGAACCCGTTTTGTAACTATTATTTATTCAATCATCGGAGACGGAGCTATTATCCTCCAACAGCGATCTTGAAAGGAACTTCTGCGGGAGGAAGACATTCTTTGTCGTTACAAACCATGAATTCAACAGTTCCGGCAAGGTTTGTTTTCGCTTTACCTTTTACTTTCACGACCTGTACAAAATCAACGGTCTTTTCGTAAAAACGAACTTCTGAACCGAAAGCGTCTTCAAATACTTTCTTCATTTTACCCACTTCTTTCACAGCACCTTCAGTGGTAAGGAGGGGATTCTTTGTAAACTTGAATGAAGTGGAAACGGGACCATCGCCACCATCCTGTGCATACAGGTGCCAGTTGCCATTGATGGTTGCAGTCATGTGTACTTCGTAAGTATTGGCTGCAATTTTCTTGGTCGTGTATTTCCAGCTCACTTCCTTGTTCGACTGCGCGAAAACAGAAAATACCGTTCCGGCCAGCAGCATCATTGTAAAAAGTAATTTTCGCATCTTCATAAATGTTTTTCTTGTAAGAAGAATCTATGCTACCAAAGTTGCATTTTACTATCCTAATAAAAACTTAAAAGTCGACGAACAAGGAATTGCACTACACCAATACAGGCAATTCTTTTATTAAAATAGAACGGAATACTTCCCGGCCATCGTTATTGCCCAACTGCCCGCTGCACGCCCGCTCGGGGTGCGGCATCATCCCAAAAACAGTACGGTTTTCATTGCAGATACCCGCGATATTACGGGTAGCGCCGTTCGGGTTGGCTTCCGCAGCAATATTCCCTTCAGCGTCACAATAACGGTAAATCACCTGACCATTGGCCTCCAGCTGGTTCAAAGTAGCCTCATCAGCATGGTACCTTCCTTCGCCGTGCGCGATAGGAATCTGAAGTACTTTTCCTTCCGCATCTTTCAGGAACACATTTTTGCAGATGAATTTCTGGTTGGCGTTGCGCAGCAATACACCGGGTAAAAGTCCTGCCTCACAAAGGATCTGAAACCCATTGCAAACACCCAGCACTTTTCCGCCCCTGCCCGCGAATTCAATCACGCTTTGCATCATAGGACTGAAACGCGCGATAGCGCCGCAACGCAGGTAATCGCCGTAGGAAAATCCGCCGGGTAATACAATGCAATCATCCGTGGTGAACATGCTCAGGTCCTTGTCTTTGTGCCACAGCATAATCACTTCCTGGCCCAGATCGGTAAGGGCATCCTGCATATCTCTGTCGCAATTGGAACCGGGGAATACTACAACTCCGAATTTCATATATAAATTATTTCAAATAGATAATGAAGGTACAAAGGTAGCACAATTTGAGGGACGCTGTCACACATTTTCAAACCAGCCCCCAGCCCGGAAAACCACGCCGGAACGCTGAACTTATTTATTGAAACAGAGTTATATACACATTGAATTACCTTCACCAATAATCTTACGGCATCATGAGCACCATCGTTATAACGGGAGGAACCGGACTGGTAGGAAAGGCGCTTTCCGCACTCTTGAATGAAAAAGGGCACAAAGTTATCGTGCTTACGCGAAACGCCTCCGGTAAAAACAGTACGGATATGCTGCAATACCGGGAATGGGACATTCGGAAACAGTCCATCGATGTAACCGCTATCCGGGAAGCCGACGCCATCGTGCACCTCGCAGGAGCAGGCGTGGCAGACAAAAGATGGAGCAAAGCCTATAAAAAAGAAATACTCGAAAGCAGGACCCTGAGCGCCGCGCTGATTGTAAAATCATTGAAAGAAATTCCAAATAAAGTGACCACGGTGGTCAGCGCCTCCGGTATCGGCTGGTATGGACCCGATCTGCCGGGAAAAATACCATTTACAGAAGATGCTCCGGCTGAAGATGGATTTCTCGGCCAAACCTGCATCGCCTGGGAGAACAGCATAGCACCGGTAAAAGAATTGGGTAAAAGGCTGGTGATCCTCCGCACCGGGCTCGCCCTCAGCAACGGAGGCGGTGCCTATAAGGAATTTGTGAAACCCGTTAAAATGGGTGTTGCGGCTATCCTGGGAAACGGTAAACAGGTCATGAGCTGGATCCATATCCACGACCTGTGCAGGCTTTACCTCCATGCCATCGAAGAAAGCGATACTGATGGCGTGTACAATGCGGTGGCGCCCAAACCCGCGACCAATAAAGAGATCACACTTGAAATTGCCAAACGCTTAAAGCCCGGCTTTCATATTCCGCTGTATGTGCCGTCATTTATGCTGAAAATGATATTGGGCGAAATGAGCATAGAAGTGTTAAAAAGCACCACCGTAAGCGCGGAGAAAGTGCGCAAATCAGGGTTTCAGTTCAAATATCCTTCCATCGAAGCCGCCATCGCTGAACTAACGGCGCATCATTAGAGATCACGTTTTTTGTTGAGCCAGAAGCAGAATGCCCATAGCGCAGCGGTGAAAATAAGGGTATACACAACATGGGTGTTCATAGCGGCTAACGCGGCGTCGTACCCTTTGCTGAACCTGGCATAGAAACCCGGTGGCGGGATCATTCTGTCGGAAAGTTCGAGCGGCAGGAAACGGCCCATATCATTGGCTTTGATCTTCATCACCTGCACACCGATCGGTTCCAGAATCAGGTAGTAGAAGATAAAGATCGCCAGGGCGATGAATGATTTCCGCAACAGGAACCCGATCGCGAAAGCCAGACTGAGTTGGGAGAAGGTCTGCAACGCAAAAAGTCCGATAAATTGAAGTTTGCTTTCTTTCGCTTCCACTACGCTGGTATTCACCGAACCAATGATCAATGTAACGGCGATGTACAGTACGGTAATCAACGCTGCAATAATGACCACATCAATGAACTTGCCCAGCATGAACTGCTGCCGGCTCCATCCTTCTATGATGTTCTGCCTGTGCGTTTTATACGTGTATTCGTTGGTGATGAGCATGATCACCACGATGGCGGGAATGAAAATAAATATGGAAGAGAAATAAGCTACGGTATGCCATGCTTCAGGCAATGCAAAAGGGTTACCCAGCAACATCTTCGCCATTTCAGCGGTCATGTCTTTTTGCTGGGTGAGCGCCTCATAGGCGTTGAACATGATGTAATTGATACCTGGATAAGAAAGCGCTGTAATGCCGATCACCCACCAGAAAGCGGGATAATTCTTTATTTTAAGCCATTCGGTTCTTGCGATGTTCATGGTCTGGGTTATTGGGTGAGTTCAAAGAAGCGTGCTTCCAAACGTTTTTTCTTCAGCACAAGGTGGTTAAGTACAATGTTTCTTTCAAAGCAGAACCTGTTCAGTTGTTCAAGCGAAGCGGTTCCTTTCGGAAGCCCAATGGATATGATATTGCCATCGGTTTTTGCATGCAACAGGCCCTGGTATTGTTTTACCACAGCTTCCAGTGCGCTGATGTCAACTGCACCTATTTCCACCTGGTCCTCATCTGTTAATACCGCGTCCACTTCTCCATGTGCGATCAGGTTTCCTTTTTTCAGGATGGCGACATGGGTACATATTTTTTCGACCTCATCCAGTAAGTGACTGGCCATAATGATGGTATGCCCCTTCTGATTCAACTCCCGGATCAATTCACGGATTTCCGCGATGCCAACGGGGTCCAGTCCATTGGTCGGTTCGTCCAGTACCAATACGGAAGGGTCACCAAGCAGGGAAGCCGCGATGGCCAGGCGTTGCTTCATCCCAAGACTATATGAGCTGAATTTGTATTTCCTTCTCTCGTAGAGGTTCACTTTCTTCAATACGCTTTCAATGCCGGCGGCATCTCCCCTTCCACTGATGGAGTGCGTAATGCGCAGGTTGCGTTCCGAAGAAAGATAATGGTAAAAGTTGGGCGTCTCCAATAAGGAACCGATTTTTTTACGTTGCTCCGGCGAAGGCGTTTCTCCGAACCAACTATAGGTGCCTTTATCGGCGTGCAGCACATCAAGGATAATACTGAGCAACGTGGTTTTGCCGCTCCCGTTGGGACCGAGAATTCCGAATACGGATCCCTGTGGCACATCGAAGCCCACACCGTTCAGCGCTTTGATAGAGCCGTACGATTTGTGTATGTCTTTTAATGAAAGTATCGTCACCTGGAAATATTTGTAACAAGATAACCAGGGGATACTGAACCTGCAAACTTAATTGGGATGAATGGTCAATTCCTGATGGGCTTGCCTCCTTTCAGCACGCTTTGTATCCGTTCCAGTGTTTTCTTTTCACCGCAAAGTGAAAGAAACGCTTCACGTTCCAGGTTTAACAGGTATTGCTCCGACACTTGTGTGGGTTCACTCAGGTCGCCACCGCACATGACATACGCCAGTTTCTTGGCTACCACCACATCATGATCGGTGGCATAATTGCCGCGCCACATCCCGTTGATACCCGCATATAAAGCGCCGAGCGCGGAACGGCCTGGAACGAGGATATCCGTCCTTTGCAACGGTTGCGCATACCCTTTATCGAACAACTCAATTACGGCTTTTTTCGCATCCGATATGCGCCGTTCCTGGTTGATGCTGATTTCGTCTATCCCTTTCCGGTAAACACCTATATCAAATCCTTCCTGGGCCGAAGTGGCCACTTTGGCCGTGGCAATATTAAAGAACCGGTGTTTCAGTGTATTAAAATCGGGTTCGTCTTTGTGTAATTCGTCTGCGGCACGGAGTGCGAACTCCTTGGTTCCACCCCCGCCGGGTATCAGTCCAACCCCCAGTTCAACAAGGCCGGTATAAGTTTCCGCTGCCGGGCAACATTTATCCGCGTGCAGACTCAACTCACAGGCGCCACCCAATGCGAGTCCGTGTGGCGCTACCACTACCGGAATGGCTGAATAACGCATACGCATCATCGTTTGCTGGAACATGCGGATGGCCATATCCAGTTCATCGTAATCCTGTTCTATGGCGAGCATGAAGATCATGCCCACATTGGCACCTGCCGAAAAATTTGCGCCTTCATTGGCGATTACGAGTCCTTTGTAACTTTTTTCCGCCAGTTCCACTGCCTTCTGCATACCCGACAATACATCCCCGCCAATGCTGCCCATTTTCGTGTTCCAGCTCAATCCCAGCACATCATCACCCAGGTGCACCAGGTTACAGGACGCATTGCTCCATACTTTCTGGTCCAGGAAACGGTTCATCACGATAAACGCTTCGCCGCCCGGAACCGGCTTATATCCGCCTGAACTGATATCGTAATAATATTTTTGTCCCTTTTCAACTTTATAGAACCGGGAAATGCCATCGGCCAACATCTTTTCCACCCAGGGTGCCACGGCAAATCCGGCTGCTTTCATTTTCTCGGCCGTCTTCTGAACCCCAACGGCATCCCAGGATTCAAATGCGCCAATCTCCCAGCCAAACCCGGCCATCATGGCATCATCGATGCGGTAGAGTTCATCTGAAATCTCAGGAATACGGTGAGAAATATAAGAGAACAGTCCATAATGGAACAGCCGGTAGAATTCAGCGGCCTTATCGCTTCCAGCCAACAGGATGGGTAAGCGCTGGTGCAGGTTATCGATTACTTTGGCCGCTTCCAGGGTTGCGAATTTTGGCTTCTCCCGCGGGCCGTATTCCAGTGTGGAAAGGTTCAGGGCAAGGATTTCTTTTTCGCCACCTGCCCCTTTCGTTTTTTTGAAAAAACCCTGTCCTGTTTTATCACCCAGCCATTGTTTGTCCACCATTTGTTGCAGCCAGCCCGGTATTTCAAAAACGGCCCGTTGCTCGTCGTTCGCACAATGTTCCTTCACCCCATTCGCCACTTTAACAAGCGTATCGATGCCCACCACATCAGCAGTCCTGAAGGTAGCAGATTTGGGACGGCCAATCACCGGACCGGTCAGCGCTTCCACGGCATCAATGTTGAGGCCGAGTTGATCTACCAGTCCAAAAATGTGCATGATGCTGTAAACGCCAACCCGGTTGGCTATGAACGCCGGCGTATCCTTACACAACACCGTGGCCTTGCCCAAACGCTTATCGCCGTAGGCCAGGAGAAAATCCACCACTGCGGGATCTGTATCGGGCGTAGGTATGATCTCCAACAAACGCAGGTACCTTGGTGGATTGAAGAAATGCGTTCCGCAGAAATGCTTTTTAAAATCATCGGTACGGCCTTCGGCCATGAGGTGAATGGGAATACCCGAAGTATTGGAGGTAACCAATGTACCTGGTTTTCTGAACTGTTCTACCTGGTCGAAAACGGTCTTTTTAATATCGAGTCTTTCCACCACCACTTCTATGATCCAGTCACAATCGGCGATCCGTTTCATGTCGTCCTCGAAATTGCCGGTGGAGATATTTTTCAGAAAAGAAGGATGGTAAAGTGGGGAAGGATTGCTTTTCACCGCCGACTGAAGCGCGTCGTTTACCAGTTTATTGCGATCTGATTTTTTATCGGAACCGGCGGCTTCTTTGGGAACGATGTCCAGCAACAGCACCTGGTGGCCGGTTCCGGCGAAATGACAGGCAATTCTTGAACCCATTACGCCACTTCCCAATACGGCCACTTTCTTGATGATTCTCTTTTCCATCGGAGGTGTTTTTGATTTGGCAGGAGCAATCCTGAAAGTCTAATTTCCGTAAAAATAGTTAGCTAAACAACTATTTTTTGTTCTTTTTATTCTTTAGCAGTCCGGCGCTGGTACCCGCCCCTTTGATGATGATTTTTACCAGGTAGTTAAAGACAGATTTTTCCGTATTGCGCTGGTGTTTAAACACCCCTTTCCGGTATTGGTTGGAATGTTTTACGAGCAGGTGATCAGCGAGGAAAGTAGCGATGGAAGCGAAGAAACCTTTCTTCTCCATGTTTCCTTTTTTCAGAATGCGCAGGTGAAGGTTCTGGTAACGCAGCAGCATTTCACCGGTTGCGGTATTTTTATCGGCTGAGGCATTCATGGTCAATTGGGAGAACCGGCCGCTTTTGATATATACCGACCCCAGCGCTGGTAACATGGCGTTCAGTCCGGTAAGCATGCCCGGGCCTGCCAGCAGGTACACCTGCATCTGACGGAGGGTATCCAGGTAAGGCTGTTCTATGGACACCTGGAAAGGAATCTGCTCCATGAACCGGCCCTGCGCGGTCAGAAAAAGCGTATCTCCCGCCTGCGGCGTAGTGGTAACCGGAAAAAGTTGCGCCTTGTTCACTTCTAAGGTTACAAAGCCTTCTTTGTCAGTTTTATCATTCCATTCGCCATAGGTCACTTTCATATCGCGGGCATTGATTTCCCGGATAGCAATAGGGATTCCGGCATCTTCCAGCATTTGCGTAGGCATTTTCTTTTCAGAACCATGCTGGAACGGAAGGCGCTTGTCGCGGTAAGCAGCAATATTTGTTCCGTTCAACTCAAGCAAATCCGCGGTCCAGGAGGAATCTGGTTGCCTGTTGATATTTTTGAGCCATGAACGACCGCCGCTTGCGGTGATGTAATCCGTTTGAAACACCTGTTGCAGGAAAAAAGAATCCTTGCTCAACAAGGGTTTCAATTCAAATCCATCTATTGAAATACAGGCTGAATCAGATATGTATTGTGTACCGGTCCATTTCAACTGATCCCTTCCATTGCTCCAGAGGCCTTCGTTTACACCGATTTTCCAACCAGGCAACCGCATCATGTCAAAACCGGAAGTTTCTTTTTGGAGGACCAGTTTCGGGTGGCGCACTTCTATTCCCTTCAGGAAAAGATCATCTGCACCGGGTAAGCTGATGGAGGGTATCGAAACACGTGAAACAGCAACACTGGCTTCGGTGTTTTTACGCATCGGGATACTGATATTTTCCAGCAATACTTCGGTGGAAAAACGGTAATTGGGCGTTTTACTGCCTGCCAGGTGCAGGTGAAGCGAATCGGAAAAAGTAGCGGACCTTATGGTGAAAACATCTTCCTGCCCATCAAGTTTTACTCCTGAAAACCGCCACTGCTTTGGGATGTCTGTTAATTGCGGATGCAGTTCCATACTACCTGTTCCCGTTTCTTTATAAACATGCACCGCAGGATGGTGCAGGGTTAATTCACCGATCGAGAAACTTTTTTTCACGGATCGGGCTTCCGTGTTTTCCTCAGTGCTTGTGGTGGAGTCAAGAAATAGATGAACTTCGGGCTGGTAGAGGTTCAGGTGTTTCAGATCGATGCTGTTTCCTGTAACGGCGGGAAGCGGTGCATCTGTTTCCAGGGATTGCATGGTCATATTCAACTGAACACCGGGTTTACGCAATACGAGTGCAGGTTTGGCTATACTGAATGTTCCCTTTTCAGTGTAGGTGTAGGCGCCGCCGGAGAAAAGTGTTGAGGCATCAGCATAATAAATACTATCGCCCGCCATCGACAACCGGGGAAAACCTGATTGCAGGAACCCTGCGTCCATTGGCCTTACATCGCGCAGGTGAAGGTAACGGAACGCAGTCCCGGCACGGGCATTGTTGGGAAGATCGAAGTTGACCCCAGTGTTTTTCCCGGCAATGGAAGCGATGAAAAGTGACCTCCCGGAACGTTTATCACCATCCGGTCTGCGTTTCAGGGGCCCTGCGGCATAACGTATATTGGCTTTCTCCCAACTGATGCTTCCCACATTCAGTTGTTGGAGGGAATCTACGGGCACAATGGAAGAAACGGTAAAGCCGTTTGCGGTAGCCTGCAATTGCTGATCGGCATCAAAAAGTTCGAGCCTTTCACCGCGCAGCATGGCATCGTCGGGGCGGTAATCGGCTTCACGCATGGCGAGCCGCCACCTGCCGGTACGCAGACTGGCATCACGGATATGGAGTTGCCCCACCGATTGCTCCATTTCCCGGCTATTGCTGGCGTAAAGAAGTTGGTTGCCATGCACCATTCCCGATACACCGGTGAATTCGAAACGGGTTTGCTGGGGCAGTTCAAAATAGAACCGGCCGTTCTCTACACGGATATCCTTTACCGTTACGAGATCGTTCACCACGTCGAGCGCATCGAATACGCTGATTTTCGGGCCGCTGCCCGGCGTTGTTTTACGGAAAAACACCGTGGGATCGGTAAGCGTAACATCCTCGGCTACGATCTTTTTGTCGAAAAGAAGGGCCTGCCAGTCGATGCCGTTCAGGGTGAGCAAAGGAATATTGTGGTCCCGAAAAGGTTGTCCCGGCTTTTGTAGATGTGTCTTGATGGCCACGTTTTCAAGCCGGAGGGTTTGGTCTTCCAGGCCGATGCTGCTGAGTTTGATCTGGTAAACACTATCAGGACTGTAAGATTCGTAATTGTTTGCTTCCAATACGAACCTGTCCACCCGCAACGGACTGGCACCATCAGGATCAATGTGAAGACCATCCATTTCAATAAGCCTGTTGTCTCCTTTGAAGGTGATCTCCTTTTCCTGTTTACCACCTTTCAATTGCACTTCGGCGTTGCGTAATCCTACATACCGGAGTTCCATTGAAGTACCGATATCGTTGAGTACCTCCCGAAGGGATAATTTTTTCTTTTCCCCGCTGGGTGGGAGCAACGACAAACGGAGTTTAGGGCTGGAGCAATAAACCGAGTCCGCAACAATGGTTTCATCGTTGTACAAAGCAGCGAAATCGATCCGGATCAGCCGGATGGAATCGAAGGCTGCTTTCAGTTGGTTGCCCTCTCCTTCGGGCCGGAGGGATTGAATATAGAAACTGTCGATACTGATGAGTTGCGCCTTCATGTTGATGTTGAAGCGTGCAAAGCCCAGTCGTTGCCTGCCGCCCGGCAGGTCGATGTGCTGGTTACGGGTATTGAAGCGGATGTTCTCCGCGAAAAAAGGTCGTTCCGGACTGGTGCTGTCGCTGATGTTAAGGTTATCGATCTGGAAATCGATATTGGAGATGACCGTTTCAGTGTGGGGCGTGCTGCTGTTGTCTTTCAGAACGAACTTTCCGTTCAGCAGGTGCATCTCCCGTATCTGTAACTTCTGAAGTGTTTGTGTTATGCCGTTATACACCCTTCCCATTTCGGTGGAGAGGGATATGTTTTTATTCCGGTTTCGCCGTGCGTTTCGGGTAACCTCAAAAACCGGGGATGCGATCGTGATGCTGTCGATACCCAGTTTTTTCTGGAAGATGAGTTCCCGGAGTGATAAAAGCCGAAGTCTTATTTCGGGTATCTGGAACCGGTAGGCGGAAAGCGTATCGTCCGGATCATTGTAAAGAACGGCGTTCTTCAGCCTGAGCTGGCGTGTCCGGTAATTATAGTTGATCTTCTCCAGGTCAAGTTTCACCTTGCCATTGGATTCCCGCCGCACCACTTCACTGATCAGTTGTTCCGCATGGTTTACGAGCCAGAAGTGCATCGCCGCCACCAACAGGCCCAGTGCAACCACAACAACGAGTATGCGACGGAAGATTTTTTTCATGGTAAAGCGGTAAACAAGACGGGAAGATTCACCTGATGCAAGTAAATCTTCCGGCCTACTGAAAATACGACAATCCGGGCATTTATCAGCTTACGCCACTCCCGGGCGCGATGGAAGTACCGGGCTGCACGAAATGTAACTTCCCGTTTTCTTCCGCCATCAGGATCATCCCATTGCTTTCAATCCCCCTCATTTTTCTTGGTGCCAGGTTCACTACCACTACCACCTGCTGCCCGATAATCTGCTCCGGAGCAAAATGCAGCGCGATCCCTGATACGATGGTTCTTTTCTCAAAGCCCAGGTCCACTTCCAGTTTCAGGAGTTTATCGGCTTTCTCCACTTTTTCAGCCTGCAAAATGGTTCCTACCTTCAGTTCTATCTTCGCGAAATCATCAAATACGATGGTTTCTTTTTCGCCTTCCCGTTTATTGACTTCCACAGTTTCCTTTTTTTCTTCCTGCTTGTTTTCAGTTGCGACGGGCTTTACCAGTCCCGCACGTAATTTCTCCACCTGCGCCTCAACTTCCGCGTCTTCGATTTTACGGAAAAGCAGTTCCGGGGCGCGGAGCGTATAGCCCACACTCAGCAGTTTTGTTTTCCCCGCATTCTCCCAATCCAGCATTTTCTCCACTACTTTCATCATGCCGCACATTTTCCTGGCCGTGAACGGCAGGAAAGGATTGATGAGAATGGACAGATTAGCCGTGAGTTGCAGGCATATATGCAGGCAATTATCGATCAGTTGCTGCCCTACCCCATTGCCATATTTTTCGGAGTCCGGGTTGTTTTTAAGTTCCTTATCAATCAGCCAGGGCCCTTTGTCCTGCATGTATTTGTTCCCTTTCCTGGCAAGGTCGATCACATCAAAGAGCGCATCACGGAAGCGGTATTCTTCCAGGTTCTTTTCCACGCGACCCCGTGCCGCATCAAATTCCGCGAGCATATTTTTATCGGCGTCATCCAGCAATGCTTCATGCAATGGCGGCACTTTACCACCGCAGAG
The DNA here is from genome assembly GCA_946482545.1 of uncultured Flavihumibacter sp. The sequence continues at coordinate 25,103 of CAMLRX010000006.1, forward strand.
TTTGTGCATCAGCACAAAGGTCCTGTTTACGAAGTTTCCGAAAATGGCTACCAGTTCCGAGTTGTTCCGGTCCTGAAAATCTTTCCAGGTAAAATCGTTGTCTTTGGTTTCGGGGGCGTTACTGCAGAGCACGTAGCGGAGAATGTCCTGCTGATCGGGGAAGTCGTTGATATAATCGTTCACCCATACCGCCCAGTTCCGGCTGGTGGAAACTTTATCTCCTTCGATGTTGAGGAATTCATTGGCGGGCACGTTTTCGGGCAGCACATAACCTCCATGTGCCTTCAGCATGGCGGGGAAGATGATACAGTGGAAAACGATGTTATCCTTACCGATGAAATGCACCAGTTTGGTATCTTCCTGCTGCCAGTAATCCGCCCATTGTTCTGTCAGTTCTTTTGTGGCGCTGATGTAACCTATAGGCGCATCGAACCAAACGTACAGCACCTTGCCTTCTGCATCCGGGAGCGGCACTTTCACCCCCCAGTTGCTGTCGCGGGTCATCGCACGGGATTGAAGTCCGTTATCAAGCCAGCTTTTGCACTGACCGAAAACATTGTTCTTCCATTCCGTATGTTCTTCCAGTATCCATTTCTTCAGGAAAGACTCATAATTCTGTAGCGGGAAATACCAGTGTTTGGTTTTTCTTTTCACAGGCACCGCGTCACTCAAGGCACTTTTGGGATTGATCAGTTGCTCCGGGCTCAGTGAGGTGCCGCATTTCTCACATTGGTCCCCGTAAGCATTAGGGTTACTGCAAATGGGACAGGTTCCGGTGATGTACCGGTCGGCCAGGAACGTATTCTTCTCTTCATCGTAGAACTGTTCGGTTTCTTTCTCTTCAAAAAGTCCCTCATCGTACAACTTTTTAAAGAACGCGGAAGAAGTTTCGTGGTGTACCGGGTTAGAGGTACGGGAAAAAATATCGAAAGAAATGCCCATGGCGGCGAAGCTGTCTTTAATAAGCGCATGGTATTTGTCCACCACCTGTTGCGGCGTAATGCCTTCCTTCATAGCACGGATGGTAATGGGAACACCATGTTCATCGCTTCCGCAGATGAATTTAATATCCTGCTTCCTGGCTCTCTGGTAACGCACATAGATATCCGCAGGAAGGTAACAACCTGCCAGGTGGCCAATGTGCACAGGGCCATTCGCATAAGGAAGGGCGGCGGTAACCAGGTATCTCTTAAAATCTTTCATCCGTATATTTTTTCTCTTTCTTTAATGATTGTTCCGGCCGGAAATAAAAAAGCATCCCATTTCCGGGATGCAAAATTACCTCATGGAAAGCACATCTACTTAAATTCCGTTTTTTTCCTGGTCAGTTCCTGGGGAATAAACGGTTCGGTACCCGGTGTTTTCCACTCTTTCACCTTTCCGTTGATGTTCTGGTAGGCGGCTATTTTTCCTGTTTCCGGTTCTACCACCACATATCCGATCCCTTTCACAGCATCATCAGGTAGTACGCCCCAGGTATAATAAACTTTGTCTTTTTTAAGTGGCGTGGCCTCACTCATGGCTTCCCGGAAAGCGGCGTAATCGGCACCGAGTAGTTTTTCGAGGTCGGAACGGAAAGGCTGCGTATCCCAAAGTCCGCTGCTGGCGGGACGCTGGTCAAGCATTTTACCGAAATCAGCATAGTCGAGGTGAACGCCGCTGTCTTCTATGGCCTGGTTCACCATGCTTTCCATACTGGCCACGGCAACTGTATCGGCGGGCTCTTTGGTACGTTCAGGCGTGTTGTTGCAGGCTGCAAAAAAAAGAAAGGATACGGGAATAAGGATAGTAGGCTTCATATTGATGGTTTTATGGTGAAGTGTAACTCAATTGTGTGTACATCCGTATTTTAGTGATGCCGAAAAGCAACTTCGCTTTGCGGGTTTTAAACACCGGTTATGCTTCGTTCCGACTTCCTGCTCCGTTTTTTCACTGGTATTCCCTTCCTGAAAAAGGCGGAATCGCTTTTCCCTGCAACAATCTTTTCGGAAACCGGTTCATGCATTCAGCCTCCATTCCTGCAAAAAGGGGACCAAATCGGTATTCCAAGTCCTGCCGGTTATATGTTTCCCGAAGAACTTGTCCCCGCAATGCGGCTCATGGAAAGTTGGGGCTTCCGGCCAGTGCCGGGAAAAGGCATCGGACAACAATGGGGCAATATGGGCGGGGAGGATATGCTTCGGAAAAACGATTTCCAGGAAATGCTCGACAACCCTGAAATCAAAGCGATTCTCTGCGCAAGAGGCGGCTATGGACTGATCCGGTTCATTGATAAACTTGATTTCTCTGCTTTCAGGCGCCATCCCAAGTGGATCATAGGTTTCAGCGATATTACCGTATTACATGCCCACCTGAACAAACAGGTGCGTGCCGCTGCCATCCACGCCAAAATGTGCAACAGCATCCCTGTGGCATTGGCCGAAGCCGATCCGGATGTGCGCAAATCCATCCTGGCATTGCGGCCATTGCTTACCGGAGAAAAAATTCAATACGAAGCGCCAACACATCCCGCCAATGTTCCGGGGAAAGCCAGGGGCGAACTGGTTGGGGGCAACCTCTCCGTGCTATATGGCATGATCGGTTCCGTTTCCATGCCTTCCACCCGCGGCAAAATATTATTCCTGGAAGACGCAGGAGAATACCTCTACCATTATGACCGAATGTGCTGGAGCCTGGAGCGCGCCGGCATCTTCAAAGGGTTAGCCGGGTTAATATTGGGCGGCTTCAGGGTGAAGCCATCAGAAGATCCCAAAGAAGAGTTCCCGCTTTCCGTGCCGGAAATCATTCTTGAAAAGGTGAAAAAATACCATTTCCCGGTGGCGTTCGATTTTCCAACAGGACACCAGAAATACAATATGCCCCTGAAATGCGGTGCCGTTCATGAACTGGTGGTGACCCAAAACGGGAGCCGATTACAGGAAATTTTACTTTAGTTTTGCCGCATGCGTACACTTTCTGTAAAAATCATCAACCAATCTAAATACGATCTGCCCTCCTACGCCACTTCCGGCTCCGCCGGGATGGACCTGAGAGCAAACATAGAAACAGCGCTCGTACTGCAGCCCATGGAACGCCAACTGGTGCCCACCGGACTTTTTATGGAACTGCCCGACGGCTACGAAGCGCAGGTACGACCACGGAGCGGACTCGTCATCAAACAAGGCTTGACCTGCCTGAATAGCCCCGGCACCATTGATGCCGATTACAGGGGAGAAATAAAAGTAATCCTGGTGAACCTTTCAGGGGAACAACAGACCATACAACCCGGGGACCGTATTGCACAAATGGTGGTACAACCCGTTACCCGCGTGGAATGGGAACCCGTGGCCGCCATCAATGAAACGGAACGCAACGCTGGTGGATTTGGTCACACCGGCAAGGCCTGATTTTTTAAGTTAGTACCATAAAAATGCGTCGTATAAAAAGACTCCTGCTGTTCTTTTGCTTTGCTGCCGCAGTTTTCAGTTGCCGCTCCGCACGGAAACTACAGAACGTGATCGTACCCCCGGACACTGTGGTGAACAGTTCCACTGGTTCAGATTCCGCCACTTTCATCAGGGAGGTATATGCGCGGGTTGGAGAGAAAAAGATCGATTTTGAACGTTTTTCCGCCAAAATAAAAGTGGACTTCACCGCTTCAGATGGAAAGAAAAATGAAGTGAACGCATTCGTGCGCATGCGCAAAGACAGTGCCATCTGGATATCCATCAACGCGGCGCTCGGCATCGAAGCATTCCGTGTACTGATTACACCAGACAGTGTAAAAGTGATGGACAAACTCAATAAAGAAGCCAAAATCCGCTCCCTTTCCTTCCTGCAGGAAATCACGAATATCCCTTTCGATTTCAAAACGGTTCAAAATATACTGGTGGGCAATCCTGTGTTCCTGGATAGCAATATTCAGTCGTACACCACAACACCCGACCAGGTATCCCTGTTGTACATCGGAAGCTGGTTCAAAAACCTGCTCACCGTTTCCAACCCGCAGTTCCTGGTGCTCAGCAGTAAAATCGACGACCTGAATACTTCCAGGAACCGCACCTGTGCCGTAACTTACAGTAATTATGAGGTGAAGGATGGAAGGTATTTTTCCACTTTCAGAAACCTTACGCTTGCAGAAAAAAAGAAGCTGGACATAAAGCTCGATTTTAAACAATATAGTTTTAACGAAGCTTTATCATTCCCCTTCAATGTGCCGAAAAATTATTCCGTGAATTAAACGTTCAACGTTTATAAATCTATACTATGCCGGTTAAAATCTTGTACGTATTCGGATTCTTACTGCTCGCCTTTACAGCCAGCGCTCAGAAAACACGCAGCGAACTGGAAAAAGAACGCGCGTCCATACAACAGGAAATTGAAAATATCCGGAAGACACTGAACGAGACCACCAAGAACAGAAAATCGTCCCTTGCCCAACTGGCGCTGCTTCAACGCAAACTGAAGTTGCGTGAAAAAGCAGTTTCCAACGTGAACCAGGAAATTCGTGTGATCAACAACGACATGTACCTCTCCGCCCTTGAGATCAGGAAACTGAAGGGAGAACTGGATACTTTAAAAGCGCAGTACGCGGAAAGCCTTGTATATGCTTATAAGAACAGGAGCAACTACGATTTCATGAACTTCCTGTTCTCCGCCACCAACTTTAACGATGCAATTAAGCGTGTTGCTTACCTTAAATCATACCGCTCCTACCGGGAAAAACAGGCCGAAAATATTTCCAATACACAAAACCTGTTGCAGTCGAAGATTGACGGACTGAAAAATACGCGCAAGGAAAAGGATGAAGTGCTGGTAGCCGCCACCAAAGAAAGACAGGTACTGGCAGAAGAAAAGAAAGAGCAGGATAAAGTGGTAGCAAGTTTCCGCTCCAAAGAAAAAGAACTGAACCGTGAAATTGCGAACAAGCGGGCACAGGATAAAAAACTGCAGAGTTCCATTTCCGCGGTGATCCGCAGGGAGCTGGAAGCCGCGCGCCTGGAAGAAAAGAAAAGACAGGAAGAAGCAAAAAAACTGGCCGCTGCCAAAGCTGCCGCGGAAAAAGCAGCCAACGCCGGAACCGCTAATTCAAATGCTACTAAGGATGTGGCCAAGAATGAAGTGCCGGAGAAAAAGACCAATCCCGTTACCAATACAGAATCCTCCGCGCCCAAGCGCGCCCGCAGTGATTTTGAAATGACGCCCGAAGGTGTAATTTCCTCCACCAACTTTGAAAAGAACAAAGGCTCACTGCCCTGGCCAGTAGAAACTGGCACACTGGTATATGGATTCGGTACACAAACACTGGCGGGCACACCCGTAACTTTCGTAAACGACGGTTATACAATTCATACCCCCATTGGCGCACCGGTGAAAGCCATCTTTGATGGTGAAGTGAGTTCGGTATATTTCGTGGATGTGAACACCAACTCGCAGGTGGTGATCGTAAAACATGGTAAATACTTTACCGCTTATGGCGGGGTGACCAATCCAACAGTGAAACCAGGCCAGGCGGTAAAAACCGGTCAAACCATAGGAAGAGTTGTCACCAACGACGAGGGCGTGGGCGAACTGGAATTCCGCCTTATGATCGAGTCAAAATTCGTGAACCCGGCTCTGTGGCTGAAAAAGTAATTTAAAAGTTACGGTAAACATTTAACGAAGCGGTTGTACAACTGCTCGTACTGCGGAACGATATTGCCAATATCGAATTGTTCTGCCTGCGCGCGTGCATTGTTCCTGAATTGCTCCAGCGTGTCTTCGTTGCTGAGTAATTCAATAGCGAAGCCGCTCATTTCCTCCACGTTCCCGATGTTACTGAGGAAGCCTGTCTTGCCGTGGATGTTGATCTCTGGCAGACCGCCGGCATTCGTGGAAATCACGGGTACTCTTGTGGCCATGGCTTCCAAAGCGGCCAAACCGAAGCTTTCATATTCTGAAGTGAGCAGGAAAAGGTCAGAAATGGCCAGGATTTCTTCGATTTGTTCCTGTCTTCCCACGAAACGCATATCATCACAAAGATTCAGTTCACGGCACATGTTCTCTGCCATAGGCCGCTCGGGCCCATCGCCTACGAAAAGCAATTTGCTGGGCACTTTCTCCCTGATCTTCGCGAAAATGGCCACCACATCCTGCACACGTTTGATTTTCCTGAAATTGGAAGCGTGGAGGATGATCTTTTCGCCATTCGGCGCGATCACCTTACGGAAAGCATCAATCGGCTTTTTGGAGAAACGGCTCACGTCCACAAAGTTGTGGATCACATCTATTTCCTTTTCTATTTTGAATGAACGGTAGGTTTCATCCCGGAGGTTCTGCGATACCGCGGTGATGGCATCGCTCTCATTGATGGAAAAGGTAACCACTGGCGCATAGGTTTTGTCTCTGCCCACCAGTGTGATATCCGTTCCGTGCAGGGTGGTGATCACGGGAATATTCTTGCCGCTTTTCAGCAGGATCTGCTTTGCCATAAAAGCGGCGGAAGCATGGGGAATAGCGTAGTGCACATGCAGCAGGTCGATGCTGTTGTTGGTGATCACATCCACCATCGTGCTGGCCAGCGCCGTTTCATAAGGAGGAAAATCGAACAACGGATACGTGGGTACCCGGACTTCATGGTAAAATATATTCGCGTTAAATTCTATGAGCCTGACCGGTTGCTGGTAAGTGATGAAATGAACCTGGTGTCCTTTATCCGCCAAAGCCTTTCCTAATTCCGTTGCCAGTACGCCGCTCCCACCAAAAGTGGGGTAACAAACTATTCCTATGCGCATTTTTACAAATTGAGTGGGTAAAGTAAGTACAATTTTCAATACAAAATGTTCGGAACGGCCACCCGTATTTTAGCGTAAGCGAAGCGCGGTAAAACACGGCAATAATTTATGTATTTAAACGAATGCCCCTTTTGAACACAGAACGCATAAGTTTTTATAGTAGATTTATCCCGGATTTGACAAACACATAACAGCCCTTCAAACAACAGGCATGAAAAAGATTATACTCATTTTTATCGCGCTCGTGGTGGTAGTGGTGGGTGGCATTATATACTGGCGCTATTACCGTGTTTTCGGGGAAGGTGTGAAAACTGGGGTGCTGAATTATATGGTAAGAAAAGGCGATGTGTTCAAAACATACGAGGGAAAACTGATCCAGGAAGGTATCCGCTCGCGGACGCCTGGAGCGGTTCAGTCGTATGAATTTGATTTTTCTGTTACTGATCCAAAACTTGCGCAGCAATTGATGGCGAACAGCGGCAAGGAATTCGATCTTCACTATAAAGAATACCACGCGGCCGTGCCATGGAGAGGGTTCAGTGTGTTTATTGTAGACAGTATCGTGGCCATGCGTACCCCGAAATGACCTTAAGATGATGGAACAATGTAAAGCGCCCGCCCCTTTGCAACCCGGCGATACTATTGGTATGGTTTGTCCCGCAGGATTTATGGACCCAACACGTATGGAAGATTGCTTCCGCACGCTGGAACGCTGGGGCCTGAAAGTGAAAAAAGGAAGAACGCTGGAAAGTACTTCAGACAATTATTTTTCCGGAACCGATGAAGAACGGCTTACTGACCTTCAGGAGATGCTGGACGATCCCACGGTAAACGCGGTTCTCTTTGGAAGAGGCGGGTACGGTACCAGCCGGATACTGGATAAATTGGATTTTACTACATTTCTGCAACATCCAAAATGGATCGTGGGTTTCAGTGACATCACCGCCCTGCATTGCCACCTGCAACGGCAATTCAACATCGCGTCCATTCATGGCCCGATGGCCGCGGCCTTTATTGGAGAAGGCGCGTTATCCGACTCCGTGCACACGCTGCAAAACGCCCTGTTCCGTAAGGGATACGATTACTCCGTTGCGCCCAATGGCCTTAACCGGGAAGGTGAGGCTGAAGGCATGCTGATTGGAGGAAACCTCGCATTGCTGGCGCACCTCGTTGGCACCCCTTCCGACCCGGATTATTCCGGGAAGATACTTTTCATCGAAGATATCGGGGAATACCTTTACAGCATCGACCGTATGCTGATCCAACTGCAACGTGCCGGTAAACTACAAGGACTCGCCGGAATGATCGTTGGAGGATTTACGGACATGAAAGACACACCCCGTCCGTTCGGACAAACAATTACAGCATTAATTCAGGAAAAACTGGAAGGCTACACCTTTCCGGTATGTTACGATTTCCCCGTGAGCCACGGCGCGCACAACTATGCCCTGAAATGCGGGCTGTGGCACCGCCTGGAAGTGCGGGAACAGGAAGTGAGGTTGGTTACAACGGGACAGTGATTTCATCGTCATACTTCCCGGAAAACGCCGTTGAATACCCCGGAAAACAACGTCGGTGGCACCGGGTCACAAGAAGCTATTCACCCAAAATCTTCGCAAACCATTATCAACACTCTGTTTCACTGCAAAAAGCATGAAAACAGTGTTTTAACCGTAACCACAACCGGTAAACACCGTCCATCTTTAAAATAAACACGGTACAAATAAAAAGCGCACCAATGTAAACTGATGCGCTCTTTTCATTTATAGTTTTCTCATAACCGCGGAACAACTCAAAATTGCACCCCTTTCAGCAATAAGCCAAATTGATATCCACCATATCTACATAGATTCGGTCTATATTTGCAGTATGACACTCACGCAACTGGAATATATTGTAGCCGTGGACACTTACCGCCACTTCGCCACGGCAGCAGAACATTGTTATGTGACGCAACCCACGCTCAGTATGCAGATACAGAAACTGGAGCACGAATTGGGCATTAAGATATTCGACAGAAGCAAACAACCGGTAGTGGCCACAGATATAGGGGAAGAAGTGATTATACAGGCGCGAAAAATCCTGAATGAAAGTAAACTGCTGGAACAGATTGTTAGCGACCGGAAAGGGTTGCTGCAGGGAGAACTCAAACTCGGGATCATTCCTACACTTGCCCCTTATCTTCTTCCGCTGTTCATCCCCCAGTTCACTAAAAAATACCCATCCGTAAAACTTAAAATATCCGACCTCACCACCTACCAGATCATTGAACAACTGCGTAACGGAAGACTGGATGCCGGTCTGCTGGTAACGCCGCTCAACGATGCCGGAATCCGGGAATACCCGCTGTTTTATGAAGAGATGGTCGCCTATGTTTCCCGCTCCAGCGCCGCTTTCAAAAAAACCTATGTGCTCCCCGATGATTTGGATGGCTCCAAACTCTGGTTGCTGGAGGAAGGACATTGTTTCCGAACACAAATCATGAACCTCTGTGAACTGAAGAAACAATCGGCCCACAGCGTAAGTTTTGAGTATGAAGCCGGCAGCATTGAAACCCTTCGTAAAATGGTGGAGATCAACAGCGGGGTCACCGTTTTACCCGAGCTCGCCACACTCGACCTTTCCGCCAAACAAATGAGCTTGCTCCGGCATTTCAAATCGCCGGCACCTATGCGGGAGGTAAGCCTGGTGATCCACCGGGATTTTGTGAAAAGGAGACTGATTGAAGTACTCCGGGAAGAGATTCTGGCAGGGTTGCCCGCGAAGATCAAGAAGAACGGGGCGAAACGGGTGGTGCCGGTAGTGAAGTAATTTTCCCGCAACGACACTACGACGCAACGTTAAGCGAATGCTGAATCCATATATCTTTAAGTTAATATGCAAGTACCGTATTATATTGATCTGCTTGGAACATTTGTGTTTGCGCTTTCGGGTGCGTTGGCGGCGTATGGTAAACTACTGTACCGGGATATTTTCGGGATATCCTTTACCGCTTTCATCACAGCCATCGGTGGGGGTACATTAAGAGACATCACGCTGGGGGTGCATCCGCTTGCCTGGGTAGCAGATGGTAATTACCTGATCGTGATATTCCTGGGTGTACTCACCGCGGTTTCCTTCCGGAAAACACTGTTACGTCTCCGGAAAACACTGTTCCTGTTCGATTCTATCGGTATCGGACTGTACACCATTCTTGGCGTTCAGAAATCACTCAGCTTCGGTGTACATCCTTTAGCGGCAATCATACTGGGCATGTTCTCCGCCGTATTCGGCGGGGTAATCCGGGATACTCTTGTGAACGAAATCCCCCTCATTTTCCGGAAAGAAATTTATGCCACGGCATGCCTTGCGGGCGCGATTGTATTCGTGGTCATGAACCGGTTCGGCATCAGCGCCAACATCAGTTCCATCACCGGTATCCTGGTGATTATCGCCATCCGCATCGTTTCCGTTCAATACCGTATCTCCCTCCCAAGAATTGAAGATTAGATTTTGATTACCGTTAACAACAAAAATTTGCATCATCCATCGCTTCCAATGTACCTTTACCGTCAAATCAGTATTGGTATATGGACCACCCCGATGAAGGGCTGAAACGCAGTCGCTTCCCCTATCTTATCCTCCTGCTCTTCGTGTATGGAGCAGTTTCCTGTAAACAACCGCTCCGCAAAATGGCCGGGTTCTCCGAACAGGCCGTTGATTCCCTTCAGGCCGCCGTTCCCGATGGCACTTTGTTGCCAACAGATTCACCAGACCACCGGAAAGTGATTTACCTGAGTTTTGATGATGGTCCCAACAACGGCACACGCGTGGTCCACAACATTCTTCGGCAAGAGCAGGTTCCCGCTACTTTCTTCCTGATCGGCATACATGCTTATGGAAGTCCTGTTCAGCATAAGATGCTGGAGGAGTTGAAACAGGACCCGTCTTTACTACTTTGTAACCACAGTTTTACCCATGGCTTCAGGAACAAATATGAACTGTATTATAACCACCCGGATTCCGTAGTGAAAGACTTCAGGCGGAATGCAGACAGTCTTCATTTTTCCAACAACATCGCGCGGACCCCGAGCAGCAATATCTGGCGGCTCCCGAAAGTTTACGGCGACTATTACAAAAGAAGAAAACCGGCCGCCGACTCCCTCTCCAATGCCGGCTTCCAACTCGTGGGCTGGGACTGGGAATGGCGCTACAACAGCAAATTCGAGTTGAAGCAAACCGCAGATGAACTTTTTAATGAGATCAACGGTCTTTTCAAACAGAACGGCACGAAAATAAAGGACCACCTGGTATTGCTCGCGCACGACCATACATTTACGGATGCCACAGATTCCGCCCGCCTGATCAATTTTATTCAGAAAGTGAAGGCCTCGGGGGAATACCGGATCGCGTTGCTGAACCACTACCCTGGTTTGGAAAAATAAGCCTCGCCTTTGCAGCTACCCCAACCGTAAAATTACCGGGTTTCCCGGCGTGAATACACCGTCCCCGGTGGCGCCGCTATAGCGGTGCCACCGGGGACCCGTTTTTTTCCGTACATTCGGGGATACCATTAACTTATTTAGCACCATGAAAAAACTCCTTGCGGCAGCGTTGCTCGTATTTCCGGGCACCTCCCTTCTTGCACAACAACCCACGTATTCAGCGCTCACCATTCTTCCGGAAGAACCTACACCCGGCAGCACCATCACCATCAATTACAACCCGAAAGGAACACCTTTGGAAAAATCAAAACAGGTTTCGTTATCGTATTACACTTTCGGGAAGAAATCAGCGGCAGATGATATCGTGTTGAAAAAAACTGGTTCTTCCTGGACCGGAACTTTTGTATTGCCCGATTCCGGCGATGTATTTGTTCTGAAACCTTTCAGCGGAAAGGATGCGGATGGCAACGATAAAAAAGGGTATGCTTTTTTTGTATTCGAAAAGCCGGGAACACCACTCAAAGATGGCTACAATACCATGAGCAATATTTACAGTGGGATGGCCTGGCAAACTGGTATTGAACCCGACAGTAAAAAATCTGCGCATTATAAGGACAAATTCTATGCAGATACCGAGTTAAAAAACCTGAAGAAATTCAGTGAAAAACTGGACTTCCTGGCCTACAAAAAAGATACCGCAGGTGTATTCAACCTGTTCAGCACTATGCCCGCAGATACGTCCGCGAAAGAACAGGACTACAGCCAGGCCGCCTACCTTGCCGGCAGAATGAAGAACAAACCTGTTGCTGCATTGCTGGCCGAAGTACAGAAACTGAAGTACCCCGATGGCATGATGGCCAAACAGGAAGTGTACAAGGAATACAATGCCGCCAAATCGGTAAAGGATAAGCTGGCGGTGATAGAAGCTTTCAAAAAGAGATATCCGGGAGACGCCACCGCGGAAATGATGGCTTCCAACATGCAGGCCAATCTTACCATGATGATCGCAAAAGAAAATGGTATAGATGCGGCAATAGCGAATGTTCCCGCTTCGTCAAAAGGCGCCGCACTGGCCAATACGTACAACAGCATAGCCTGGCAAAATTGTCTTGCAGACAAGGATATTGATAAATCCGCTGAACTCTCTGCAAAATCACTTCAGATTATACAGGATGAAATGCGCACCATGGCCGCTAAGCCGGTGAATATGCCGCCTTCTCAGTACAAACAAAACCTGGAGCAGAGCTATGGCATGTTTTCCGATACTTACGCGTTCCTCCTGCACAAACAGGGCAAACATAAGGACGCCCTGAAATACCAGGAAATAGCCATTCAAACGAATAAAGATCCCGAAATGCTGGAGCGCTACGCTTTGTTCCTTGAAAAAGCTGGCAATCCAGCAAAGGCATTGAAAGAACTGGAAGCCAATGTTAAAGCAGGCAACCAGACATCGGCGATGAAGGAGCAACTGAAACGCCTGTACGAAGCAAAAGGTAAGAACGATTTCGACACTTACTTCACCGCATTGGCAGCAGAAGCGAGGGAGAAAAAAATGGAGGAAATCCGCAAAAGCATGATCGATGAAGCGGCACCCACCTTCGCACTCAATGATGTAACCGGCAAAAAAGTAAGCCTCAGCGAACTGAAAGGGAAAGTGGTAGTGGTCGACTTCTGGGCCACATGGTGCGGGCCATGTATCGCATCCTTCCCAGCAATGAACAAAGCGCAAAACAAATACAAGAGCGACCCCAACGTTGTTTTTCTTTTCGTAAATACCTGGGAAAATAATGTAGAAGATAAAAAGAAAAACGTGGAAGACTTTATGAAAGGAAAGCCCTACGCTTTCAATACCATTCTCATGGACAATGAAAGTACAATGGTATCCGATTTTAAAGTAAGCGGCATTCCTACAAAATTCGTACTGGACAAAAACGGCAGAATCCGTTTCAAAGCGGTTGGCTTCAATGGAAAGGAAGAAGAAACGGTTGAGGAACTTTCCACCATGATAGAACTCGCTTCAAAATCATAAGCGTTTAAGATAATAATTGGAGAAGGATCACAGCAATGTGGTCCTTTTTTATTTTAAGAAAAATTGTACATTTGATTTCCCACCACCACAAACGCCACCACTTATTTATTCATTAAAATCAATTGTTCCATGAACGAGTTTTTTGAACCCGTGCTGGCGCTGAAAGATGGCGTTGCCTTGCACGAAGAGGATGGTATCGTACACAAATCGGTAACGTACTGCACGGAAGAAGAGTACCTTTATTTCGACCAATCCTGTGTACACAAACATGAGTATTTTAACGGATGCCTGGTGCAGATGCCGGGCGCTTCTTATGAACACAATTCCGTAGTCGTAAACCTACTAGGGTACCTGTATGCGCTCCTGAAAGAAACCAATTTTATCACCATGCCTTCCGACATTAAAGTAGCGGCGCCGGATATGCGCACTTTCTTTTACCCGGACGTGAGCATCATCAAAGATGCACCCGTTTTCAGGAAGGGTGATTTCGATGTGGTACTAAACCCGGTGGTGGTGATTGAAGTATTGTCTAAAGGCAGTAAGGAACGGGATTTCATTCTGAAGTTCGAAAAATACAGCCAGATTCCATCGCTGAACGAATACATTGTGGTGGATTCGAATTCCTGTTATGTACGTGTGGCCAAACGGCCGGAAAAAGGAGATTGGCGCTTCGGCGATGCCATTACTGATATCAATGGCTCTTTCCACATCGCCGCCATCGACAAAGCTATTCCGCTGCATGAAGTGTACCGTAGAGTGGTGTTTAAGAAAAGGAGAAAAAGACCTGGCCTCTGAGCTGATCGCAGGAATCAGATATTGAAATGTACTACTGTAGAAAATAGTAAAGCCATAGGTGATACAACGAAGTATCTCCTATGGCCCTGATTTCTTTTTTACAATGCAGTACTACCAGCCATCTCCATCCAGCATATTCCCCATTCTGCCGAGGATACTGCCTTCTTCCTTCCTGTTCACCGTTCCGTAAGAGATAATTCTACTTGCCAAACGACTGATCGGCAATGTTTGTATCCACACCTTTCCTGGTCCACGCAATGTCGCAAAGAACAAGCCCTCTCCTCCAAAAATAGAATTGCGGATGCCGCCTACAAACTGGATATCATAGTCGATGGTTTGCGTGTAGGCCACCAGACAGCCTGTATCTATCTTCAGCATTTCGCCAGGCTGGAGTTCCCTTACCAAAACGTGTCCGCCCGCATGTACGAACGACATGCCATCGCCTTCCAGCTTCTGCATGATGAATCCTTCACCACCAAAAATACCGGTACCCAGTTTACGCTGGAATTCAATGCCTACGCTAACGCCTTTCGCGGCGCAAAGGAAAGCATCTTTCTGGCAGATCACTTTTCCACCTAATTCAGAGAGGTCGAGTGGAATGATCTTCCCGGGATAAGGGGAAGCGAAGCTTACTTTCTTTTTCCCATAACCGGTATTTGTGAAAGCAGTCATGAACAAACTTTCGCCCGTGAGCAGTCTTTTTCCGGCGGACATCAGTTTCCCGAGAATACTGTTTCCCTGCTGCTGGGAACCATCGCCAAAGATGGTCTGCATCTGGATGCCGTCATCCATCATCATAAAGCTGCCGGATTCCGCCACAGCCGTTTCCTGGGGATCCAGTTCCACTTCCACATACTGCATTTCTTCCCCGTATATCCTATAGTCTATTTCGTGATTCGTGCGCATGATTTTTTTTGCTAAAGTACCTAATTCCTAAATTTTTTTGAGCAGTAACTTTTGGTCCTTGAAGGTTACCGCTTTGTCCATCATTTCCAGCAATGCCGGCCATTCCTCCGCTTTCAGGAAAGATTTCCGGTACCCCTTTTCTATTTTAAGAATCAGCTTGTTTCCTTCTAAATTTCCCTTAGCGCTGAACCAACCGGTGGCATTGTTCACCGTGGTTTGTATGTTTTCCAGGCCTTCCACGGTGTACCCCTTTGGAATTTCAATTTCCACTACATGCATAAAGGAGCGGGCGTAAGGCATATACACATCATCTTTGCGGTTGCGTTGCTCATCTTTGATGTCCAGTTGCCCGCCCACCAACGCGCCGAGGTCTATCAGGTAGTTTTCTCCTGCGCGTTTTGTAATGTTATCGAGTTTGAATTCGGTATCATATATAAATTCAGGTTGCGTGTGGCGAATTCCGGATTGCTTCACCTTCCATTGGGTAACGGCAACAGGTTTCACACCAAACTGGTCGTTGATCTCCTGTGTAAAAACTTCTTTCATGCCATCTCTTGCCTTCTTCATGGCCAATCGGTATTCTTCGGCCAACGCTTTTGTTTTGCGGTTGGCTTCCAGTTCTTCCACGAAGTTGTGCTCCAGGCCGAAGGCTGTTCTTTCTTCGTTGCAGAAATCCTCAAACAAAAGTAGTTGTTGCTGCATTGGCGCGCGGAAATGCCCGGTAAGGACGGTGTTTCTTTTTATGTTTACCTGGGAGAGGTCGCCGTCGGGGAAACTCAACTGAAGATGTTCCAGGTGCCTGTTATTTACGGCTTTCTCAAATGGTATGGAAACTGTTGACGCTCCGGCGGATGGCTTTTCCTGGTTTTTCCAGACTGTTTTTGCATTCAGTCCAGCGATTTCCTGGTTCTCATAATGGTAAGGAACCGCTCCTGCATTCGTAAAAAGGGTTTCCATCGAAAACATCTGATCACTATTCCTATATGGCTTAATCATCACCGTTAAGTCGGATGCCAGGAAAATGTCTTTCTCTGCCGGACCGTATTTTGAAGTAAAAGCAAAAACTTCAGGGTTTAGTTTGAACATCTTCAACAACTCATTATACACCAGAAGGTATTTATTCTCGTTGATTGAAATATAATTCCCTTTTGGATCCATGGGACGCAATTCTTTTTTGTCCTGGTCGTCGTAAAGCATTACGTAACGCAGGGCATAGAAAACATGGGCTGCCAGGCTATCATCGGGAATTGTTCCAGATTTTTTCTGATATGATTTCAGCAGCGTATTCACCCGTGAATACAACATACCAAAAGCCCCCATCGTGCGCTGTGTAGTCATGGAAGCTATATCGGCAGCCAATTCCCGATACAAGTCCTCCCTAGATACTTTACCAGTCAATTCAGTTTCTTTATTACGGTTCATCCCCGTCACTGAATTTTTCTTCATCATTCCCGCAGGAATCAGGTGCAACCTTATAATAGGTAATTGCCTGTAACTCGAGAACCAAAGTCCCGTAGGATGCGCATCAACATCAGTCACATTCGCGGAAAACTCTATATCATCTTCCACCTCCCGCACTTTCAATTCCGGCGCACCGTTCATACTAATATGTTCCAGCACAAATTTCTTGCTCACCAACCCATGCAGCGAATAATTCAGCACCGGCACTTCGTCTGCCAGCAGATACGAAAGTGGGAAAGTTTCAGGATTTTCGAGGGCACTTGATTTTTTATACAGTTGAATATAATAATCGAGGATATCACCAATTTCCAGTCCTGAAATAGCCAGTTTAGCCTCGCGGCTCCTTTTCTCATCCTCCGTGAACACTGTTTCATCTGCATCCACCTCTTTCATGGAGCCATCCGGTTTGATGATGCGAACACCAACGAAAGAGATTACGTCACTTTTAGCGAAGCTTCCCTTTTTACCCTCGTAAGCGGTATAGTTGATATAAGAATAATCTTCGAGGGCGGCCTTATCCTGTATCTTGACACGTTCCCGAAAGGTACGGACAATCGTTCTTTCTTTTGAAACGGTCATTGTAATGCCATAATACCTCATTTTACTTTTGGAACTGGCTTCCACTTCATTGTGGCGCGCGATCACCACATAAGAAAACTTCTTAGCGCTATCGGGCACTTTTGTTTCTTTAAAAGCTTTGATGTCCCAGTTCCATACTTCTTTGCGTACCTCTTCCGAACGTTTTTTGTAGTCCTCTTTTGAGCTTTGCGCACAAAGGGATAAAACGGACAGCATAAAGGCCAGTGATCCAATAAACTTTTTCATGTAAAAGGGTTATGATCGGGTAAGAATAACTTGTTCGTTGTAGTATTTTTTCAGCGCGGAAATATCATCGTTCCATTGAACGATGGCTTTTAACGGCAGTCGCGTTTGCAATAAACTGATCTTCTTTTTGTACAGCAGACCACCTTTTTCAGCTACGGCTGTGATTGTGATCGTATAGCCTGGTCTTTGCACCGAAAAAGCTTTGGGCATTGATTTCAGTGTATAGCCTTTGGGGAAGGAGAAGAAGGTTTGTTGTTCAATATTGTATTTATAGGGAAACTCATAGTCGGCGGTCCTTTTTGCAGTATCTATGACCGCTGAAGCGAATTCTTTTCTGAAATCCGGTTCAAAGTATATTTCTTTTCCGAAAGAAGAAGCGGCTTCCTTCCATTCGAATGCGTACCGTGCATCAAGGTTACCGGACCAATTGTTGAGCGAAGGCTTTTCAAGCGCTGACACTACAAATCCTTTGCGGTTCTCCCTGAAATAATCCACCAGCATTTTCTCCTGCTCCTCTTTGGAGAAGGAATGCAGGGCCGAAAGCAACCCTGATTTCGACTCGCCACGCCAGGTGAACTTTGTGGTTCCTTTAAAGTCTGTTCCCTGCATCACAATTTCGGACACCTCAGATTTCGTATTCTGGGTAAAATCTCTTTCCGGTACTTTTTCGAGCAGAAATCCCTCTCCGTCTTCAATCAAAACCTGCCGGCCCTGAATGCGTTGCGCATATTCATCCCATCCGATAAAACTTTCCGTGCCATCCAGGAAGAAGGTCTTCCCCTCATGTTTGACCGCGCAGATCATGTGATTGTCCACACACAACGAAGGTGTACTGTAATCGTAAGCGATATGGTTCGTGCCGATCCAGCACAACCGCGCATCCACGCCGGAAGCTTTCAGCAACGACCGGGTAAGGTTGGCCATTCCCTTGCAATCACCATATTTTTTCTGCAATACCTGCTCCGCTTCCATGGGCCTGAATCCGGCGATCCCATTCTCGAACGCGATGTAACGGATATTGTCCTGCACCCAATGCAAAACCCGTTTCATTTTTTCAACCGGATCGGTGGCGCCATTGGTTATTTCACGGGACTTCGCTTCAATAGCAGGCGTGGTAACAGTTAGCCCCTTCACCAGCGCATGGTACCATTTGTATTGATCCTTCAAAGTGGCAAAGTACTTTACGGTACCTGTTTCCACTGCGGCTTCCTGCGTCAGCAACATCAAGTGGGGATACACATGGCTCGGGCCTGGCATGCCCGCCTGCTTTTTTTGCGCCGGAATATTTTTCAGGATATAGGTATGCACCTGTGTTCCGGTATTTTTCCCGGTGCCCGGTTGCACCGATTTTTCAATGGTCATCCCATCCATATTGCGCTCGCGTATTTCCAGCTTCATCCATGCGGGAACTATGATCTCTACTTTTTTTGTTTCTACCGGAAGGGTTTCGGGAAAATAGACCGTGGTGAAATACTTGGGATCAAGAATGGTTTTTTTGAGTTCCACTGCTGTTTCGGCACCTTTCTTTTCCAGCGGAACCTCAAAGAAATACACCCGTGCATCGGAGAAGAAAATATCATCTACGGAATAGTATTCATCCCGCACTTTTAATCCTTTCAGTTTTTTTCCTGAAACATTTACTTCCGCCGCATCTACACGACTTTGCTCATTGTAAAACTCAACATAAGGAACAACGCCGCGGGTGGCATCACACCTGTACCTGGTAAAAAAATACTGCTTTACATGAACGGGATTTTCTTTATCGCCTTTGGCGAATTCGTACCGTTCAGTGCGTTCGGCCATTACAATATCTTCATCAGGCGTTTGCGCGGTAACGGTAAGGGATACCACGGAAAGGAGTAAGGCTAAAAAAGGAGTTTTCATATATCTCGCGTGAAATGCAATGATATATGAAAACTCCTTAATTGTTCAATTATTGTGCGGAATATTTAGAACCAGCTTCCGGTCCATTTCCTGCCCACTGCACCGCCTAATCTTCTTTCCCTTCTGGCCACGGCCCTTCTGTGGGCGAACATGGTCACGAACATTAATGGCAAGAACACCAGGGTAAACGGCGGAATGCCCAGGAACGAAATCCACTTGCCCCCATACATTCTGCGCATGGGCCTTCTGAGCCTTTCAGCGATGAGGTACATACTCGGCACGATCAGCAGGGTCATAAAGAACGCCAGGATCAACCCGAAGATAATGGTCCAGGAAAGTGGTTTCCAGAACACAGCGTTATCGCCTCCGAAGAAGATGTTCGGGTTCAGTTCCGAGAACATTTTGATAAAGTCGATGTTGAAGCCCACCGCGATCGGGATGAACCCGAGGATAGCGGCCACTGCCGTAAGCAGTACGGGAATGATCCTTGTTTTACCGGCTTCTATCACCGCGTCCCTGGTTTTTACACCGCGGGCACGGAGTTCATCAGCGAATTCAATCACCAGGATACCGTTTTTCACCACGATACCTGCAAGTCCCACGATACCGATACCCGTCATTACAACGGAAAGTGTCATCCCGGTGATGGCGAAGCCCAGCAATACACCGATGATACTGAACACGATCTCGGTAAGGATGATCACAGGTTTACTGATGGAGTTGAACTGAAGCACGAGGATAAAGAGGATCAGCATCAGCGCGATCAGCATGGCGTTTCCAAGGAATGCGCCGGTTTCAGCCTGTTGTTCCCCTTCACCTGTTTGTTTGATGGTCACACTTTCAGCAGGTTTGCGGAAACGATCAATATACCCTTTGATTTCCTGGTTCACACCGGTTGGCGTGTAGCCCTGTGTGAGCAGTACATTCGACGTAAGGGTGATGGTTCGTTTCTGCTTTTTACGGATCACACTGCCGAGGGTACTGGTATAATCCACTTTCACGAGTGAACTGAGCGGAATGCTTTTGAAACCGCCGGTGGCCATGTCGCGGAAATAGATGTTCATGTTCAGCAGGTCCACGAGGTTCTTGCGCTGCACTTCCAGGTTGCGGAGCTGTATCTTGTATTCATCTTCGCCCTCTTTTATTTTGGAGAGTTCTCTTCCGAAGAGCGCGGTGCGGAGTTGCATACCGATCTGGGCGGTGGAAACGCCTTCGCTCAGGGCGCGCTCACGGTCAATAGTAAGCGCTATTTCAGGATTGGTGAGGTCCACGTCCATTTTGAGTTCTTCCACACCCGGTACACGGATGGAGTCGAGGTAGTTTTTCAGCGCCACGGAGGTCTTGATGAGGTCATCGAAATTCTCGCTCGCGATCTCAATGTTCACGGGCGGCTCAGTGGGCGGACCACCCTGCTCCTGGTCGACAGATATTTCAGCGCCGGGAATACCTTTCATCACGGCACGGATGGAATCGAGGTAAGGTGCGGAGGATTTGCCATGTCGCTTTTCAAATTCCACGAAGGATACCTGGATACGGCCTCTTTCTGGACGCGTACTTCTGTCGCCGCTCATGGGATCGCTTGCGCCAACGGCGATATTGGTGATCACACTTTCCACCATCGGGTTCTCTTTGCCGTTCTCCATACCCAATACCTTGTACACTCTGGATTCAAGTTGTTTGGTAACAGAATCGGTGTACTTCACATCGGTACCCACGGGAAGTTTGAGGTACACGAAAATCTGGTTGGGATCTCCGCTGGGGAAGAACACGACCTGCACCCTTCCTGTGGATGTGGCAATGCCGAATACGATAAAGGAAAAGATCAGCAGGCCGAACGTACCTACCAGCAACCAAACGGGACGCCAGCCTTTCAACGCCCAACGCAGCGCCGTTTCATACCTGCGCATGATGCCGGGCAACACTTTGTTCTGGAAAGAATGGATCCAGCCATCCAGCACATATACGTTGAAAATGGAAAGAATGACAATAAACAGAATCAGGTTGCCGAGGAAAGTAAAGCCCATAAGATCGAGCAGGATACCAATCGCTACGGCGATCCAGAACAATGGTTTCCGGAAAATATCCGACTTCTTCTTCACGTGTCCATCCTCCGCGTGGTTCATGAAATCCACCGCGAACACGGGGTTCATGATGAACGCCACAATCAGCGAAGCGGATAGCGTAAAGATGAGCATCGTTGGCAGGTAGATCATGAATTTACCGATGATGCCGGGCCAGAACAACAGCGGAATAAACGGCGCCAATGTAGTAAGGGTACCCGATAATACCGGCACGAACACTTCACCCGCAGCCATTTTCGCGGCCCTGACGGGCGACATTTTGCCTTTCGCATCCACGAATATCCGGTGCGTATTTTCAATTACCACAATAGCATCGTCCACAATGATGCCCAAGCCGAAGAGCAACGCGAACAAGACGATGAAATTCAATGTAACATTCGTACCTACGATCAGGTCCGCCGCCGGCAGGAACATGAAGGCCACGAACATACTCAGCGGTACCGAAAGCGCCACGAAGAACGCGTTGGTGATGCCCATGAAGAACATGAGGATGATGAGTACAAGGATGAAACCGATCACAATGGTGTTCACCAGTTCGTTGAAAGAAGTGCGGGTAAGCTTACTCTGGTCGCCGGTGATTACCACGTTCAGGTTCTCCGGGTAGTAATTCTTTTGGAGGTCTTCCACCACTTCCTTCACTGCATCGGAAGTTTCAATCAGGTTCTCCCCCGATCTTTTGATGATGTTGAGGGTGATTACTTTTTTACCGTTCAGACGCGCGTAGCTCTCTGTATCCTTGATGGTATCTTTTACGGAAGCGAGGTCACGCAGATAGAGCGGTGCTCCGGTGGAATTTCTGACAACGATGGATTCAATGTCGGCAGCAGTTTTCAACTGACCTTTCAGTTGCAGGGTCCGTTTCATGTTGCCCACTTCCAGTTGTCCGCCGGAGATGTCCATATTTTCCCGGGCCACGGCGCCGGCGATATCATCGTAGGTAACATTGGCGGCCTGCATCCTGTAATTGTCCACGTTGATCTGGAACTCTCTTTCAGGCGCACCTACCAGGTCCACCCGGTTGATCATGGGCAGTTCTTCCAGCCTGTCCTGTGTTTCATCGGCCATTTCCTTCAGCTTCATCAGTTCGAAATCGCCGCTGATGTTCACGTACATGATGGGCTGGTCGGAGAAACTCACTTCCTGCACGGTGGGTTCCTGGGTGAGATCGGTGGGCAGATCGGTTTCTGCTTTGTCTACCGCGTCTTTCACTTTTTGAAGAGCGATATCCACTTTCACATCGGTATCAAATTCCACCATGATGGCGGAGAAGTCCTGTACGGAAGTACTGGTCACCTTGGTGATTTTGGCGCCAGTGATGGATTTGATCTGTTTTTCGATGGGCTGTGTTACCAGGTTCTCCATATCTTTTGGTGAGTTCCCCACATATACTGTTTGAATGTAGATGGTAGGAATCACGATATCGGGGAACTGTTCTTTGGGCAAGGTTCTGAAGAGCGTCACACCTACTACTGAGATGAACAGCATCAGCAGGTAGATGGAGGTCTTGTTGTTGATACTCCAGGAGGTAGGTTTAAACTGCTTAAACTTACCGGATAAACTTTCTAGATGGCTCATGTATGGGCGAATAAGTTATGAGTTGAATTACTTGGCTTCCGTGGTAATGGGTTGGCCATCGTACAGGCCCTGGAATCCTTCTGTTATCAACACATCTCCGGGTTGGAGACCACTCTTCACTTCCAGTTTGTCGGCATACAGTTCTCCCACGGTAACGGTACGTTTGCGCGCTACCATTCCTGCTTTCTCTTTCACGGCCACGAGTACGAACTTGCTGGTTTCATCGTTCTGCAAGGTGTTCACGGGAATGGTGATGGCATCTTTGTTGCCATAATCCTTGATGCGCACCTTGGCCACCTGGTTGGGCCGCACTTTAGAATTGCCGGGCACTTTGGCCTCGATATAGAAGGAACGCGTGGCGGGATCGATCACTGAACTCACCACATTCACGTTGGCGGTGATGGTGCGGTCGTTATCGTCGGGCAATACGATTTCCACCTGACTGCCTTTGGTCACGCGTCCCAGGTAATTTTCAGGTACGTTGGCCACCACTTTCAGGCTGCTGGTATTTACAATACGGATCTGCGGACCTGTGGCGCTCATGCCGGTAAAAGCCTCTCCCACACGTACGTTCACCACATCCGCCACACCGGCTGTAGGTGCTGTCACATTCATCAGGCTGATCTGGTTCTCGAAAATGGCGATGTTCTTTTCAAGACTCTCCACCTGTGTTTTAGCGGTGAGTACGTTCTGGTAAGCGCCAATGCCCTGGTCCCACAGATTTTTAGTCCTGTTATAAGTATCTCTTGCTGTTTCCAGTTGAACTTTCAACGGGGCGATCTGCTGGCGGATTTGTTGGTCGTCGAGCCTTGCGAGCAGTTGCCCTT
Organism: uncultured Flavihumibacter sp.; assembly: GCA_946482545.1. Next base: position 48,662 of record CAMLRX010000006.1, read on the forward strand.
TTCTTACCGCGTCACCCTGTTTTACAAACAGCGCCTTCACGATACCTCCTTGTCCGTTGGGCGGGGCCACATAAGCAGAGTTCTCCGCATCCACGGTTCCCTGCAATTCTATAAAGTGAGAGAACGCCTCCGTTTGAATGGGACTCACGCTCACCAGTTTGATGTTTTTCGATTTCGCGGCGGCGGTATCCAGTTTGCTGATCTCCAACTCCAGCGCGGTGATCTTATCTGAAATGCCCTGTTGTTCTTGTTTCAGTTTATCCAGTTCGGCTTTTTTCCCCGCCAATTCATCTTTGGTGGCGCTTCCGCAGGAATAAAGGAACAATGTAACCCAAAGCAGCCCGTAAAAGTGCTGTTTCTTCATGTTATAATATTTAAGGATCATAGCGATTTTATTGGTAGTGTTGAATGATTAGAGTTTTCCCAAAGAACGTTGGTAACTGATTTTAGCGATGATGGCGTCGTACATGGCCTGGAAATAATTGGACTGTGAAGTTTGCAGGTCGTTCTCCGCCTGGATCAGTTCGAAACTGTTGCCCAGTCCCTGTTCAAATTTCAGTTTGGTGGAATTATACACTTTCTCCGCCAGGTCAATGTTGCGTTGTTGTTCATCGAAACTGAGCAGTGCGTTCTTGAGTGATTCCCTGTTTACGGTCTGTTGCAGGTCGATCACCCGCTTCAGGTTTTCCAGGTTATTCTCCGCTTTTTCTACCTGGTACATCGACTGCTTTACCTGGTACCTGCGCTGGAAGCCATCGAAGATGGGTACACTGATGTTTACGCCTGCATAACCGGTACTGTACCAGAAAGCATCTTTGCTGAAGATGAATTTTTCTGCCTGCGCCTGCCTGGTAAAGTTCCCGATCAGGGAAACCGTTGGAATATACCGGAGCTTGTATCGTTTCAGGTCAAGTTTCTGTAATTCGAGAGAAGTCTGGAGCAATTGAAATTCCTTCCTGTTTTCGTATTGAAAAGCATCGTCCAGGATGCCTGCCTTCACTTCATCAATGGTAAGGGAATCTTTCAGCAGCAGTGTGTCCACCTGCGGAAGACCGAGGGCATATTTTAATGCCGCATAAGAAAGGTGGATACCGTTCCTTATGGTGGTTTGCATGGTTTTCAGGTTGGAAAGCTGCACCCTTGCGCGGTCCACATCCAGTTTTTCGATGAAGCCTTCTTTAAACATGATCTCGTTGTCGCGCACCAGTTTCTCAATCCGCTTCACGCCATCGTTCACGAATTCCAGTTGTTTTTCGGCGATCAGTACAGCGTAATATCTTTTGTAGGCGGAATCTTTCACATCTTCTTTGGACAACTCAATGTTCTTCTTCGCAAAATCGATGGAAGCCGCACGGGCCTGTAAGCCTACAAATACATCAGGCTGAAACAACAACTGGGTAAGGGTTACGCCGGCGCTCGCGTTCCAGGGCTGCTGGAAACTTACCGGGCGCAATACGGGAGACGGCACATCCGTAATAGGACCGTTGCTGCCCTGTACACCTTCATCCTTCAATACCTGGTACACGGCGGAAGATGTTCCGTCAGGGAAAAGGAAGATGGGGAGTTTGTAAAAATACTGGGCGCCCATATCTCCCTTGATCTGTGGCAGCGCCTGCCCCAGGATACCTTTGTTCATGGCCTCCTGGATTTTCAGGTCAAGTTCTTTGTTTTTGAGGTCAATTACGTTCTGATAAGCGCGGTCTACGGCTTCCTGAACAGTGAGTTCATGTTTTGTTTGCGCGAAAGTGGAAGTAGAAAAAACAGCGGCCATCAGTACGAACAGGAAGCGTGTATTCCTGCTGTGATGTTTATGGCTTTGCTTCATAAGTCGGTTCATTGTGCGTGCTTTTTTTGGTGCGTTCCGATTTGTATTTCAGAATAAGTTTATATCCTTTCATTGAGACCACTCCATACAGGAAGTGCTCCAGTATTTCCTTTTGTAGTTTCGCGATATTGTATTTGGATATGGGGAACAATTCCTGGTCGAACACCATGCCCATACAAAAGCCCATACGGTACCTTGAAATGATATCCACCTCAAGTTCGGGGCGGTACAATTCCTCTGCGATCCCCCTGCGGAGATTGCTACTGATCATGTTGAGGAGAAACTGCTCCTTGAAAACCTTAAACCTTTGGAAAGCGGAGAAATGAAATCTTTCGAGATCGTAAAAAACAGTGGGATTGATATCACTGAAGGTACGCTCAACCTGTTCCATCACGATGAATATCTCGTCAATTGCGTTCCGGGCTTCGTGAAACCCTTTCATACAATCCTCTTCGGAACGGGCGATCTCGTCCTCAATTACCGCATCCACCAATGCGTCCTTATCGGCATAATACTGGTAGATGGTTTTTTTGGAGACCCCCAACTGGTTGGCGATCTCATCCATGGTAATCGTGCGGATGCCAAAGCGTTTGAACAACTCTTCCGCCTTGCCCCTGATTCTGTCTTTTACTTCCATTACTCAAAAATCTGCCCAAAACTATGGAAACTTTTTACGTCACCAAAGTTTCCCATCATTATTTTTTGCCATTCATGGAAGAAGAAATAAAACAGAACCTGGGATCACATGAAACCCTCCTTCAAAATCCAAAATTCAAAATTCAAAATCTCATCTACCTTTACCCCGCATTACAAACAAACGTTGCATGGACAGTAAAAAACTACGTCAGTTGAGCAGATGGCACTGGAAACGGATCATTCAGTATTTTTTCCAGGGCATTATCATCCTTGCCCCCATCACCATCACCGTTTGGGCGGTTATCTCCCTGTTCTCCTTTATCGATAGCCTGGTACCAGGCCTGATCCATCGTATAGCACCAGGGCTGTTGAAAACGGATGCGGCGGGACAACCGGCAAATATACCCGGACTGGGTTTTATCCTGGTGGTACTTATTGTGTTTCTTGTGGGATATGTTTCCAGCTTTTTTGTTGTGGGCAGACTGGTGGATATTTTCGATAAGATACTGGAAAGAACCCCGGGCATCAAGTTCATATACAGTTCCGTTAAAGACTTCTTCGAAGCGTTCGCGGGTGATAAAAAGAAGTTCAACCGCCCGGTACTGGTTTCCCTGGACAACAATGATGTATGGCAGGTAGCATTTATTACACAGGACGATGGACACCAGTTTGAACTGCCCGCTCATGTAGCCGTATATGTCCCTTTTTCTTATTCCATTGCCGGAAAAGTATATTGGGTACCTGCGGAAAGAATTAAACCCCTCCCCCACATGCACGCCGGAGATGCCATGAAGTTCGCGATCTCAGGCGGCGTTACCCACGTGGAAGAAGGCCATTGATGTTTTTTGCAACATAGAGGCAAAATATATTTTGCAACATAGTTTCATTTCATACATTTGCAACCTAATTGCATTTTATGAAAAGATACTATTACGCTATGGGCCTGGCGGCCCTTGTCTTAACCTTCAGTGCCTGCCGGAAAAATGACAACGACGCTCCGGTGGAAAAAGAAAACAAATTTGTACGCATCCTCGTATCGGATGACGCTTCCCCGTCGCTCACGTTGCTGGATCCTGCAACGGGCACACAAACAACATTCACCGGTTCCGGGCCGTTGCTGGCGCTTTATCCCACAGGAAGCGGCCGTTTCGCAGGTGTGGTAAACAGTTCCGGCAACCTGGTAAGCTTCTTCGACAGCGGCGTAGAGGCGCATGACGACCATGCACACCTGAAAGGCACACCCAAATGGGCCCTTACAACTTCCACCCGGTTAAAACCTGCGCACTTCAAAGCGTGGGGCAACCAAATCCTGGCCTTTAATGACGGAGACGGCACTTTAAGCGCAGTAAAAGAATCCGACCTGCACACACAGGCTGCTACCACTACCATCAATGCCGGTACGGCGCACCATGGTGCCATGGCTATATTTAACAACGGCAGCATTGCAGTTACCGTAAAAACGGGTACCGTGGCCGGAAGTTTACCCGAAAAAATAAAGGTGATCGATGCATCCGGCAACACGCTTCATACCGGCAACATTTCCACCGCGGGTATGCACGGCAACGCGGGCAACGGCACACTGGCGGCTTTTGGCGCACCCGAAGGCATCCTTACCATCACCGATGCAGGGGTGGAAAAACTGATCCCCTACCCCAATGGAATCGGCAGCAATTGGCTGAGCACACTGCATTACGGAAAAGCATCTGCAAAATTCATTGGTGTACGGGCGAAGTTCGGGGTGTTCCTAATAGACCCAACTTCCAATACAATCTCCGCACTGTACCAATCGGACAAAATTAAATCTGCCTCCTTCGACGCGGCGGGCAGGAACGTAATCATACTGGAAGAGAACGGTACCATTCGGTTGTTCAATCCCGTAAGTAAGACACAGATCGCCTCGGCGAACATGACACAGTTGGTGTTCCCGGCAACGGGTGGTCCCGCCTACACTTCCAGTACCAAATATGTGTACCTCACCAATCCGGAAAAAGGCGAAGTTTATATGCTGCGCACAACCGACCTTACACTTTTTAAAACCGTGAACATCTCCGGCAAACCAGGAAAAATCGCGATGATTGGCGCGGACCTGGACAAAGAAGACAACGACTGATAACATAGCATAAACATCTATTGAAAGCAGGAAGGTTTCCCATTGTGGAAAACCTTCCTGCTTTTTTTATCAAATCCGCTCCCTGAAACAGTTTCCAACTTTGGTTGCTGAAAGTTTCCGGTGTTTTCAACAAAAAGAATACGGTTATTTTCTCCCCTCAACACCGTTATTTCACGATTGCCTCCTACTCCATCGCGAACGATCTTTGGGGCATGAAAAAATTACTGATCTGTTGCAGTTTTGTTTTGTCGGTCCATTCCGATCTGATGGCCTGGGGCTTTTACGCACACCGGCTCATCAACAAACATGCAGTATTCCTGCTTCCGCCTGAAATGATTGTTTTCTTCAAACCTCACATCGGCTACCTCGAAGAAAGGGCCACGGCCCCAGACAGCAGAAGATACATGGTACAGGGAGAAGGCCCCCGCCACTACATCGACCTGGACCATTATGGCACTTACCCTTTCGAATCCCTGCCTAGGAAATGGACCACGGCCAGCGAAAAATTCGGAGCCGACACGCTGAACACCCACGGCATTGTGCCGTGGTGGATCCAGACGATGCTGACCAGGTTAACCAAAGCATTCAGCAATAAGGACCCGGTGGAAATCCTGAAAACAGCGGCTGAACTGGGTCACTATATCGCCGATGCGCACGTACCACTCCACACCTGCAGCAACCACAACGGGCAAAAAACCAATCAACACGGTATACACGCATTCTGGGAGTCCAGGATACCGGAACTGCTGGCTGAATCCGATTGGGATTTACTTACAGGGAAAGGTGTATACATAGCAGATCCGTTTCGTTTCACCTGGCAGTTTGTTCTGGAAAGCGCCCTTGCAGCAGATAGTGTATTGCACTTGGAAGCAGCACTGAACCGCTCCTTTCCGCAGGAAAGAAAATTCGCTTTCGAGTTCAGGAACGGGCAGTTGATCAAACAATACAGTTCGGCCTATACCATTCAATACAATCAAAGCCTGAACGGCATGGTGGAGCGAAGACTCCGGTCCTCGATACATACAGTAGCCTCTTTCTGGATCACGGCCTGGACGGAAGCCGGGCAACCCGACCTGTTCATCCTGGAAAAACCCGCCTGGTCCGAGGCGGAAAGAAAGGAAATGGAAACCCTGCAGGCGTTCTGGAAAACACTCCCGGCAGGCGTAACCTGTCATTGATGGAAGCGCATAAAAATTGGTCCGGAATTTTTGGGCAATCCTTTATCTTTGGCCCGCCGTTGTATTTCCTGCCACCATTTTTAACCTGAACAGCCGAAGTTTTCAATGAACTGATTATCAGAGGCATGTTTTGACAAACAGTTCTTTTGACCTAAAATTTATGGTACACAATTTTAATGCGGGGCCATCTATTCTGCCAGCCGAAGTTTTCAAACAGGCATCTGAAGCCATTCTTAATTTTAACGGGACAGGACTATCCATCCTTGAGATCGGACACCGGACAAACCTGTTCCAACCTGTACTCGATGAAGCCGTATCGCTCACGAAGGAACTGATGCAACTGAATGCCGACAAAGAAGTACTGTTCCTCCATGGCGGCGCTTCCACCCAATTTATGCAGGTGCCCATGAACCTGCTTCCGCAAGATGGAACGGCGGTGTACCTCGATGGAGGCGTATGGGGCTCAAAGGCTATTAAAGAGGCAAAACAGTTCGGCAACGTAGTGGTGGCCGGCAGTTCTAAGGACAAAAACTACACTTATATCCAACGCGACTGGCAATTGCCGGCATCCGCGGCCTATTTTCACTATACGACCAACAACACGGTAGAAGGAACACAGATGCATTTCGTTCCCGATGTTCCCTTTCCCCTGGTAGCCGACATGAGCAGTGATATCATGAGCCGCGTAATGGATTTTAATCAATTCGACCTTATCTACGCCGGTGCCCAGAAGAATGTGGGCGCGGCTGGTGTGAACATGGTGATCGTTGATAAAAAATGCCTGGGAAAAACAGGCAGGGCCATCCCAACCATGCTCGATTACCAGCAACACATCAGCAATGGTTCCATGCTGAATACACCGCCAGTGTTCGCGATCTATGTTTGTATGCTCACGCTCCGGTGGTTAAAAGCACAGGGCGGCGTTCCGGCCATAGAAAAGATAAACAATGAAAAAGCAACATTACTCTACGATACACTGGATGCGCTTCCTATATTCAGGCCAACCGTTGTAAAAGAAGACCGCAGCCTGATGAACGTAATCTTCGTTATGGATGATCCGGAAGCAGAAAAAGAATTCCTGGACACCTGCAAAAAAGAAGGTATCGTGGGCATTAAAGGACATAGAAGTGTAGGCGGGTTCCGCGCCTCTCTTTACAACGCATTGCCATTGAGCAGTGTGAAGGTCCTTACAGAAGTGATGCGCCATTTCGCCGACCGGAAAGGCTAAAAATCATTATGTTTACCCGCTGAAAAAGTTTTCCATTCTCAAAACAACACTATGGCCAATATTGCTCCATTTAAAGCCCTCCGACCACAGGCTCAGTACGCCCGTCAGGTAGCGTCGCGCCCTTACGATGTATTGAACAGCCAGGAAGCGAAAGTAGAAGCGCAGGGCAACCCTTATTCTTTCCTGCACATCACCAAATCAGAGATCAGTCTGCCGGAAGACACCGACATTCACTCCCAACCCGTGTATGATAAAGCCAAACAGAACCTCGAGGCTTTTATCCAGCGCGATGTCCTTTTCAGAGAGAACAAACCCTGTTATTATATCTACCAACTGATCATGAACGGACGCAGCCAGACCGGTTTGGTATGCGGCAGCTCCGTGGACGATTACGAGAACGATATCATCAAAAAACACGAATTCACCCGCCCTGAAAAAGAACAGGACCGCATCAACCACATCAAAACATCGGGCGCGCAAACAGGCAATGTATTCCTGGCGTACCGCAATGTGGATGAAATTGATGAACTGATTGAAAAGTGGAAAAAAGACAAATCACCCGTGTACGATTTTGTAGCCGAGGACCAGATTCAGCATACCATCTGGGTGATCAATGATGATAAGATCATTCAGAACATCACCGATTTGTTTGCACAGAAAGTGCCTTGCACTTATATTGCTGATGGCCACCACCGCGCCGCTTCAGCCGCTAAAGTGCGTGCAGCATTGGGGAACAAATCAACACCGGAAGCCGATTTCTTCCTTACCACGCTGTTCCCGGCCAGTCAGCTTGCTATTCTGGATTACAACAGGGTTGTGAAAGACCTGAACGGACTTACAGCGGAAGAACTGCTTAAAAAACTGGAAGACCATTTCACTGTGGCACCAGCAAATGAAGCAGTGAAACCAACTGAGTTGCATACTTTTGGTATGTACCTGGACGGCAAATGGTATACGCTTACCGCCAAACCAGGTTCCTTCACCGAAGATCCGATCGGTATCCTGGACGTTACCATTCTGCAGGAAAAAGTGCTTTCTCCAATACTGGGCATACTGGACCAACGTACTGACAAACGCATCGATTTTGTTGGCGGTATCCGGGGTGTACAGGAACTCGAAAAAAGAGTGAACAGTGGTGAAATGGCAATAGCCTTCAGCCTTTATCCCGTTTCCATCCAGCAACTTTTCGACATTTCCGATAACGGAGAGGTAATGCCGCCCAAAAGCACCTGGTTCGAACCTAAACTGAGAGACGGATTGCTGACGCACCTGATCTATTAATGCGCTTCATTATTTTTTGCCGATTAACAAAGCATCAGGTAATTCATTATTAAAATGATCATTGATGCGGGCATAACAGATCAAGTGCGAAAAATCGAAAAGCTGCTGAAAGACTTATAACTTCTCAGCAATGCTGTTAAGCATATTTAAGCATAAGAAATGGTGTATCGAATGCGGTACACCATTCTTCTTTCTGGTCCTCTGGTGAACCAATTTTCGTTTATGCTATTCACGAAAGCCTAATTTTACTTTTGAGATGGCCTCTTTCTTATGGAAGCTGCAATGGATATCATTGCATTTATAAACTGTCCTCTTCTTGTAATTCACCTTTTTCTTCCATGGCCTCCAGTGGAATTGTGCTCTCTTAAAAAATTATTGCAATCCCTTCAAATTACCGATACACGGCTAAACCGGCAATTTTCATAACTTCACGTCCTATGAAATACAAAGGCTTACTTCTGTTGCTGTGCATCTTATCTTCGCAGGTTTTCTCCCAATCGGTGCAGGAACTCGCGGAAACAGCGCGTACCTTTACGCGCCAGCGCGATTACGCCAATGCGATACTGGTGTTGAACAGGGCAGTATCCCTTGCGCCGAATGACCATACGCTACAACGTGACCTCGCTTATAACTATAACCTTCAGGGCGATATCAAAAAAGCCAGGGAAATCATCCTGCCGCTCACCGATAAATCCGATGCCGATGAAATAACATTCCAGGTGGCGGGGAACATCATCAAATCTTTTGAAGATGTGAAGGAAGTGGACAAGTTGTATAAAAAGGCACTGAAGAAATTCCCCGAAAGTGGTCCGTTGAACAGCGAATACGGCGAGTGGCTCTATGCCAAACAGGATTTTTCCGCCATTAAATACTGGGAAAAAGGCATTCAGTCGGCACCATCCTACCCCATGAACTATTACCATGCGGCCAAGTATTATTATTTCACAACGGAGAAAGTGTGGGGACTTATTTACGGCGAAATATTCCTGAACCTTGAAAGTTTTTCCGCCCGTACCGCTGAAATAAAAACAATGTTACTGGAGGGTTATAAGAAGCTCTTCGTTGAAACAGATCTTACCAAATTCGCCAATAAAAATGCTTTTGCCGAGGCCTACCTTTCTGCGATGCAACAGCAGACCAGCCTCGTCACCAAAGGAATTAACCCTGATGTACTCAGCATGATCCGAACCAGGTTTATTCTCCAGTGGTACCATAGCAACGAACAAAAATTTCCCTTCCGCCTGTTTGATTACCACCGGCAGTTGTTAAGAGAAGGATTGTTTGAAGCATACAACCAATGGATTTTTGGTGCCGCCGACAACCTCGACCAATACCAGCGGTGGACACAGACGCATACCAAAGAAGCCGCTGAGTTTACAAAGTTCCAGCGCGGAAGGGTTTTCAAGATGCCGGAAGGGCAGTATTACAAATAGTTTTTTTATACATCAGCCCTTTGGTTGGTACGGAATTTGAAAAGCAAGTCCGGAAGGTTTAACAAAATTTATTTTCAATGTTCAAACACTGAATTAAACTTTCCATTACTTTTGCTGTTACAAAACCGAAAAATAATCAACCATGAAGCAAGTTCTTTTTCCCATTGCTGTAATCGCTATTATGGCATCCTGCAACAACGCTCCTGACGCCGACAAAGCAGCAACAGGAGATTCCACAGCCGCAGCCGTTGCTACCGGCGCGAATTTCGCGATAGACACCACCAGTACCATAGAATGGCTGGGTACAAAACCCGTTGGTCAACACAATGGTACCATGAAGATCAGTTCAGGTTCCTTTGCCGTAGAGAATGGCAACATTACAGGAGGAAGTTTTGTAGTTGACGTGAACTCCCTCACCGACCTGGACCTGAAACCAGAAGACGGAAAAGAAAAACTGGAAGGTCACCTGAAAAGCGCAGATTTTTTTGACGTGGCCAAGTTCCCCACTGCAAAATTTGAAATCTCCAGTGTAGAAGCACTTACCGGCGACAGCATTTCCACCCACAAAATCAGCGGTAACCTCACCCTGAAAGACAGCACCAAAAACGTAACCTTCCCCGCAAAAGTTACCCTGAGCGACACTGAAGCTACCGCAACTGCCAACTTCAATATCGACAGAACACAATGGGGCCTG
>CAMLRX010000007.1 GCA_946482545.1 uncultured Flavihumibacter sp.
TGCATACCGGTTTGAAAGGCTACCTGCTCACCGCTGCACGCAACGCATCTTTCAACATACTGCGCAAAAAGATCGGCCTGGCGGAGGAACTCACGGAGATGACCACCGCAAAAGAGCATTCTTCGATGGGCATTCCGGAATCGCGCCTGCTGGTGAAAGATATGGAGGAAACCCTACGGCTCGCCATGGAAAAACTACCAGTACGGCAACGTGAAATATTCCGGCTGAACCGGCTGCAGGACTACTCCGTCCCCGAAATAGCAATCATGCTGGGCATTACAGAAGGCACTGTTCAGGTGCAATTGCACAAGGCCGTAAAAAAAATGAAGTCGCTTTTTTATACCTCCCGTTATCCTTCCCGAAAAAACCTTTTCGTATGAAAAATATGCCGTCCCGGTTCAACTGGGACATTCTTTACAGGCGTCTCTCCGGAGAACGCTCTGCCGGGCTGCAACGCGCATGGGAAGCCTGCGTAAGGCAATCTCCGGAATACGAACAACTCTTCCAGGAACTGTACCCGCACTTTCAACAGGCCGATCACTCTGAAACGGTAGATGTATATGGCGCATTGAACAGATTGCGCAATATACACCAGCCTGCCGCAGTCATTCCCTCAAAAGAAAAAGGGCCTATTTTCGGCAGGTGGCCGCGCCTATGGCTCGCTGCCGCCCTGGTGGTTTTATTGTGGGGAACCGTTTGGCTCACCACGCAGGTACGTGTAAAAAACAACCAGCCGGTAGCCTGGAAAGAAACGGTGGCCGCACCAGGAAAAACAATGAGCATCCGCTTCAACGATGGTACAAAAGTACGGTTGGCTCCGGGCAGCCGACTTCGTTACCCCGAAACATTTGAGCGGAAAAACAGGAAAGTATTGCTGCAGGGAAAAGCTTTTTTTTCCGTGGCCTCAGATAGCAGCAGGCCCTTCTTCGTACACTCGGGACCAGTGGTCACCAAAGTAACGGGAACCTCTTTTGAAGTGGACAGCGACACGGTTTCCGGAAAACACCGGGTTTCCCTGCTCGAAGGCGCCGTGGAGATGATGCAGCACAACGAACCGCTCACCCGCCTGCGCCCCGGACAAAGTTTCCAGATGGATACCATTGCCAGAGAGTGGAAAGTATACGCGCTGGCAGAAGGAGAAGCGGCGGCGCTGCGGAACGGCGGACTGGTTTTCAGAAACGAAACGCTGGCGCGCATTGCAGGTATACTGGAGAAGCAATTCGGAGAAAAGATCAGTATCTCCCATAAAAATATCGCACAAACCCGCTTCACGGCCGTGTTCGGTTATGCGGACCTCCACCGGATACTCCAGGTACTGGAAGCCGGGGGTAAAATCCGGGTGGTCCGGAAAAACAAACAAATCGTCTTCTCACCCAAAAAATAAATGATTGGTATGAAATCTTGTTTTACCCCCATGCTCGCCCTGTTATTGTGGGCGGGTCATCCTTCTCACGCGCAGTCGGGGCAGAAAGTCTCGCTGTCGCTCAGGAAAGTTTCGGTACCCGAAGCACTGGCGGAACTACAGTCCAAAACAGGACTGGTATTCGCCTACCACAACGATGATGTGAAAAACCTGGCCCCTGTAACCCTCGAGGCAAAGGACGAGAACCTTGACAACGTGCTTCTTAAAGTATTAAACGGAACCAAACTGGTGCCTTCCCGCTCCGGCAATCAGGTGATTTTACGCAAGAGCGAACCCGTTAAAACACCGGCTCAAAAAACGGGCGCATTAAAAGGAATCGTTTCAGATGCCGTTACCAAAGATGTACTTCCCTTTGCAACGGTAGCGCTCGTAAACTCCGGCTGGACAGTACTCACCGATAAAGATGGCCAATACCTGCTGCACCAACTGCCCGCCGGTGAGCACGAAGTGGAAATTTCCTACCTCGGCTACATTACCACCAGGAAAAAAGTCACCGTTACCGAAGGTACCACCACCGAAATTTCCTTTCAGCTTGCCTCAAAAACAGGCACACTCGGCGGTGTTACCATCACGGGTATCCGTAAAGGAGAAGTAACGGCACTCAACGCCATGCGGAATGCGGAAAACATCAAGTATGTGCTCTCCAAGGAGCAGATGGAAAAATTCCCCGACAACACGGTGTCAGAATCACTTCAGCGCGTTCCCGGCGTAGCCGTGGGATACAGCTATGGCGTGGCCCGGGACGTAATCATCCGCGGCCTTGACCCTACCCGTAACTCCGTTCAGATCAACGGCAATAAGGCGCCGGCCACGGAAACACAGTCGCGTACCACCGATCTTAACGGGATTTTGTCCAATACAGTGGAATCCATCGAGATCATCAAAACACTTACACCTGACCGTGATGCTGATGCCACGGGCGGTATCGTGAACATCATCTCCAAAAGCGCCCAGGACCCCAAGGCCATACTCTCCGGTAAAGCGCTTATCGGTTATAACAACCTTACCGGTAAAGCGAATTACGATGTATCCGCTGTTTACGGGCAAAAGAAAAAGCGTTTCGGCTACCTGTTGGGCGCCAGCTATTTTAAATCGTTCCGTGGCCAGGACAGGATCGATGTGTCATATGAAGATTTCGAGATCAACGGAACCGAAAAACGCAAGGCGGAAAATATTACTTACGAAGCCTTCAATATTGAAAGGGATAACCTGGGCCTTACCCTCGATCTGAATTATGATCTCGGTAAGAACAGCAAAGTTTACCTCAGAAGTACGTACAATAAATACTACGAATTCCAGTATTCAGGCAGCATCGGGAACAGTCTTGGTGGTTATACTTCCGAAAACCATGTGAACAACATCACCATTTACCGTGAGGGCCGCTGGCGCGATTACCACCGTGATATTTTCAACATCAGCACGGGGGGAAAATCACTGGCGGGAACCGTGGAAATTGACTACAACATCAACCTGAATAAAGGCCTCTACGACCAGCCCAAGTACTGGAACTCCTCCTTCACCTTAGGTAAGCAGGAAGCGGATATTGATTTCAGTGACCCCGCGCGTCCCAAAATCAACTTCACCACACCAGCAGCCAACAACCTCGCCAATTATACCACGAGAAGTTATACCAACAGGCACGAACAGGTGAACGACAAAGACGCACAAGGAACCTTCAACGCTAAAAAAACCTTCCAACTGGGCAACAAGCAGTCGGCGTTCATCAAAGCAGGTGGCCGCTACCGTTACAAAACGAACGACCGCTTCAGGAACTACTACAACCACGTGCTGAAATCCGGAGAAGAAACGTTTAAACTGTCCGACTACACTTCTTCCTACCGCCGCGATGATTTCTTCGATGGCGTGGTGAACTTCTACGGTTTCCCTGAAACCAAGACCATGGAAGAGAACTTCCAGAACAACCGCGACAAATACGTGGACAACATCACCTATACCCGTCAGAACACCGACCCTGATTCCTATTCAGGTAAAGAGGACCTGGCCGCAACTTACCTGATGGGTGGCCTGAACCTGAAAAAATTTGATGTGGTAGGCGGCGTGCGCTACGAAAGAACCTCCTTCGATTACAAAGGCAATCAGGTATTGCTGGATGAAACCGGTAACTACGTTTCCACCACGAAAATCGACCACAGAGGAGATTTCGACGGGTTCTATCCCTCGCTGAACATCAAATACAAAATGACCGCCAAAACCAATTTCCGCGCAGCGGTTACACGTTCCCTCTCCAGGCCCAACTACTACGACCTCGTTCCCTGGATGGAAATTGAAAAAAGAAGAAAACGCATCAACCAGGGTAACCCCAACCTGAAAGAAGAAAATGCTACCAACTATGATCTTTTGTTTGAACATTATTTCCAGTCTATCGGACTTGTTTCCGGAGGTGTATTCTTCAAAGATGTGCGCAATGTACTTTTTGATTACTCCTTCGAACAACAGGGCGGAGAATTCGACAAATACCGTATCAACACCGTAACCAATGGTGCGAAAGGCACGGTGAAAGGGGTGGAAATAGCCTGGCAGCAGCAGTTCACTTTCCTACCGGGCTTCTGGAACGGCTTCGGTGTGTACGCCAACTACAGCTATACCGATTCCAAACTTACCATTCCCTTCATGACCACCACCCGCGACATTGCATTGCCTGAAATGAGGCCGCATGTGGGCAACCTGTCGCTTACTTATGAGAAGTATGGTTTCTCCGGAAGAATATCTTCTTACTTCTTCGCTACCTATCTCCGCGAAGTAGGGGATGAAGAAAGATTCGATACCTACGAAAAAGGAAGGATGCAACTCGATTTCTCCGCATCTCAACAAATCACCAAACGCCTGAAAGCCGTGGTGAACATCAGCAATATCACCCGCGCGCAGCGCTCCGATTATATGGGCGACAAACAATACCCGCTGAATACCTACCTCGATAGCTGGTGGGGAAGCGCAGGTATCAATTTCAGATTCTAAAACAATTTTTCAAGATGAGAATATCTATTGCAGCAATCCTTACCATTGGTGTTTTACAAACCGCTCCTGTGTTCGCACAGGAGCCGGTTTCTACTTACCCGGCCACAAAAATTCCTGACCGCATCCTGTTGTCCATCGGTGAAAAACCCGCCTCCGGCATGGGTGTTTCCTGGCGCATGGACACCACCGTTACTACGGGGTATGTTGAACTGGCACTGGCGAAAGCCGAACCGGAACTGATTGACCCCATCACGGTGCCAGCTACCGTAGAAACACTGGATCTGCCGGGTGCAAAAGCACATTATTTCTCGGCTACTTTCACCGGGCTGATCCCGGATACTTTGTACATGTACCGCGTAGGCGATGCACAGAACAGAAGTGAATGGATTCAATTCAGAACAGCCGCCGAAAAATTCCGTCCCTTCTCTTTCCTTTACCTTGGTGATGCACAAAACGACCACAAAGAATGGTGGAGCCGTACCATCCGTGCCGCTTTCAAACACGAAGCATCCGCAGCTTTCATGTTGCATGCAGGCGATCTGATCAACCGCACCAATGTGGACAAGGAATGGGGGGAGTTCTTCTATGCCGGAGGCTGGATGCACGCCATGATTCCATGCGTACCCACCGCAGGCAACCACGAGTTCTACCGCGATGAGCAGCGAAACCTCACCCTCACCAAACACTGGCGGCCCACTTTTAACCTGCCACTGAATGGCCCGCAAGGCCTGGAAGAACTTACATACTTCTTCGATTACCAGCAGGTGAGGGTGATCTCCATCAGTTCACAATCGCTGTTGCTCAGTAAGGAAGACAGCATCAGCCAGGTGAAATGGCTGGAAAACGTGCTGAAAAATAACCCAAACAAGTGGACGATTTTAACCATGCACCACCCCGTTTTTTCCTCGGGTAACGGCCGCGACAACAAAAGCCTGCGCGACGCGTTACAGCCCATCTTCGAAAAGTATCCCGTTGACCTCGTACTCACGGGTCACGACCATACTTATGGCCGGGGAACTGCGGAAACCTCTCCGCAACAAAAGCGGCAACCCCTGAGAGGTCCTGTTTACGTTGTTTCTGTAAGCGGCCCCAAAATGTATGTGTCTTCGCTTGAACCCTGGCTGCAGCGCGTGGCAGCCAATACCCAGTTGTACCAGCGCGTAAAAGTAGAAGCCGATAAAATAAGGCTGGAAGCCTATACCGTTACCGGTGAATTGTATGATGCATTCGATATCGTCCGCAACAAAAATGGCGACAAAGAACTGGTAGACTGGGCACCGGGTTTAATGAAAGAAAGGCTCAACCTTCCCGCCTCTTACCGTGAGCGGTACAAAGCAGAAGAGAAAGCTGAATATGAAAAGAAAAAAACGGAGTACCTGAAACGGAAAAAACAGTAAACCTTATCCGCATAAACACGGCCCGGTCAGTATCAAGCTGACCGGGTTTTTTATGGCAATTCCGAATTACTTAACGCCTGAGGAAAGCATGTTTCCTTCACCCCAAACCTCAACCACTCTTTGCGTCTTTGCTCCTTAGCGTTGCGCAGCACAAAGCAACTGCGTGAAAAACCTCCTTTAATTTCCCGGATTCGTAAACAGAATTTCCCGATGTAGGAAATACAAACGGACAGCTTCATCCTAAGTTTGCGCCGGTATATTTCTGTTCTCTCAAATTAAGTGAAGAAAGCGTAGAAATCAGGACCGGAACATCTCAAGCGAGTAAATGTATTGTTCCGATCCCAACGGCCCCGTTTCCACGGGGCCGGATTATTTGTGACAATACAAAAAACAACACGGCAGCATGTATCACTACATACTGCCGTGCTTTTGTTTTATAGGAATAAATTAATACCTGTTCCTGTTGCGGTCGTCGCCACCGCCACGGTAACCACCACCGCCGCCACCTGGGCGGTTGTTGCCAAACCTGGGACCACCGGGCCCACCACCACCGGGACGAGGTCCGCGGGGAGCGCTGCCCCTGTCTTCCGCCTGCTTCACAACAAGTGGTTTTTTACCGAGTGAAATATCGTTGAGTCCGTCAATTGCTTCACGGGCTTCTTCTTCATTGGGCATATCTACGAATCCGAAACCGCGGCTCTTCCCGGTTTCCTTGTCCATGCTCACTTTCGCCGAATTGACTTTACCGAATTTCTCGAATATTTCCATCAGTTCGTCGTCGTACAGATCATAAGGCAGGCCGGCTACAAAAAGATTCATCTTGTTGGTTTTTTACAAAAGTAAGGAACTTATGGCTACTTAAAAGCAGGAAGATTCGGGGATAAGTAGTTCACCTTAAACCGGGGTTAACGGCTGGTTAAGCGGGCCGGTTTACTGGCGGGCCGGATTTTTTATCCTCATCTTTGAATTCTAAAGCTATTATCCATGAACACACAGCAACAACCGCCGTTTTTACCCCAGCCTCCTAAAGCCATCGCCGTACCCGTTCAGCAGGACCGCAAAGGAGATTCCATCCTGAATGCCGTACTGGATTTGCTCCGGATGCTATCGAAATAGTACGAATAAAACAGGCCCGGAATGAATCCGGGCCGTTCCTGAACCGCCCACTTGGGGCACCGTAAGTGTAAGTTTAATGCAGGAACGGAAATTACAAACTGTTTGACACCGCATCCTCCGTTAAAAAACTGAATTTGTATCCGTTGTTTAACGGAGGAAGGCGGCGTTTTTGCTCGGAGAAGTTTTATTTTTTCCCCTGAGCCACGCGCTCATAAAATTCTATTTCAATAATACTCAGGGTTCCTTTTGCGTTGGCATCATCGCGGGCCACGCCATCGTCAAGTTTTTTACCGTTCACTTCTTTCATGGTCTCCTGGTTGGAAACAGCGGCGCTGCCCATCAGTTCCACCCTTATCTTCTTTCCTTTTACCGGTTTGCAGGCCGTGGTAAAATAGCCCAGGGACGGTTGTGTATTTCCCTGAAAAACCAGGTTTCCATCCACCAGTATCCTGAGCGGATAAACCCTGCTCCGGAAGTTGTTCAGTTTCATGGAAACTTCGTGGACCGTTGCTGGTGCAGTAAGTTCATATTCGATCCAGGCCGTAGACAGTTGCCCGTTGTTGTGCCAGTCGCTCAGTTCGTTGTCATCAAAGCTTCTGTTAGCGAGAGAGTCGTTGAAACCCGCACCAGTGGCGCGCATGGGTAAAGTTTTTCGTTGCACGGTATATGACGGCGTGGAAGGAGTGGCTCCCCTGTCGAGGTTCAGCGGCAATGTTGCGGCGGGAAAGTTTTCGGTAATCCCGTTCCCGAAGTTGAAAGGCGTTGTTTCCAACTCCAGAGACGTGGCTTTTAGCAGCGGCGCAGTAGCTGTGAGTACTATTTTCCCGGGACTGGTAGTGCTGCGGATCAATACCCTGTTCACGCCACATTCCACCGGCAACGTCTTCGAAAGAATGTAATTCTCCGGACCTTTAGCCATTCCGCCACGCCATTCCATCGGACCTGTCCAGTCAAATTTTATGGGATGCATTGCCGTGGGGCAGCGGTTGCCATCTTTATCCACGACCTCTACTTCCACCAGCACCAGATCGTGCCCATCCGCCAACCATTTACCAGGTTTTTCCACCTGTTTCAAGCGGATAGCCACCGGTTCGCCCGCTGTCTTTTTCACGGCAGCACAAATTTCTTTTCCCCGCACATCATACCCTACAGCCCTGATGTTTCCAGGTGCAAAAGCCACATTTTTAAAGGTGAAGAGGAACCCATGCTCTTTTATACCATCTTCTCTTTTCTGTCCATTTACAAACAACGCTACTTTTTCCGCGGAGGAGATCACATATACATCTTTTACTACGCCAGGCTCATAGTTCCAGTGCCCTACAACATGGATACGTGGTTTTTCAGGTTCTACCCAGCCATCCCACATCACCTGGTGGGCATAGAAATTTTCTTTGGGTATGCGCAGCGCGTCCACTTCTCCGCTTCTGCGGTAATTGTCTTCGCCGCGGTGGTGGGTATTGGTTTCGGAGAACACAATGTTCACGCCGCCCGCGCTAACTCTTTTTCCTGTTCCCGGTCTTTCTCTCCAGAACTCGTACCAGCGGATGATGTTCTCTTTGGCATGGGAATCCTGGTTCCGGTTATAGGCGGAAGCATCCTGGCCCTTGTGTTGGGGGCCTTCGCCATCTCTGTGGTATGGAGGTGTATGTTCATCCCAATATTTTCTGGAGCCCTCATCTCTTGAGTATTCCATGGCCCACATGGGGATGTGTCCGCTTTTGTTGGTATACAGCATTTCGCCGCCGTATTCAGCGGTTTTACTGTCCAGCATTTCCCTGCTGCCGATAGCCCTTCCTCCGTATGGATCATATTGGTCACGAATGGCGATCATTTCCTTCATGTGTTCCTCACTGATCGATTCGTTGCCGCTTTCATAGAAGATGATGCTGGGGTTGTTCCTGTTGTAAATGATGGCATCACGCATTACTTCGGTGCGTTGCTCCCACCTTCTGCCGGTCACATCTTTTTCAGCATCGCCTGCGGGCATGGCCTGCATCAGTCCTACGCGGTCACAACTTTCAACATCCTGTTTCCAGGGTGTGATGTGCATCCACCGCACCAGGTTACCGCCACTTTCCACCATCAGTTTGTTGCTGTAATCACTGAGCCAGGCCGGCACACTCATCCCTACTGCCGGCCATTCGTTGGAGGTGCGCTGGGCATAACCGTGCACCATTATCACCCTGTCGTTCAGGTAGATCATGCCGTCTTTAAAGGCTGTTTTACGAAACCCTGTCGTGGTTTTCACCTGGTCTATTGTCTGGCCGGATACTTTCAACTTCGTATGCACATCGTACAAATAACCATATCCCCAGCTCCAGAATTCGAGACCGGAAAATGCTTTTGCAGCTTTTAACACCAGGGTTTCACCCGGTTTTATCACCTTCTTTTCTCCCGGAAAAACCCCGATCACCCTGCCGTTTTTTTCTGAAACCGTGGCTTCCAGCTGGATTTCCTGCGGGGCATCCGATTCATTTTTCACTTCTGAAGCGATGTTGACCGTGGCTTTCTTTCCTTTAATATCAAAACCGGAAGCATAAACATATACCCCCGTTGTTTGCAGGTTGGTGTAGAGGGGAAGGGTCTGGTAAATTTTGCCTGTAACATGCAGGCGCACGTTTTTAGGAATACCGCCATAGTTGGCGTTAAAGTTCCTGTCGGCCCACTGGTGCTTTGTATTGGTATTGCGTTCGCGGTAATCCCAGTTGTTGTCTGTTCTAACGGCGATGGTATTTTCTTTCCAGTTCCATACCACCATATCTGAAATATCAAACCCGAAAGCCATTACACCGTTCTCATGGAAGCCTGCTTTTTTCCCATTCACATATATATCTGCTCCCTGCCTTACGCCTTCAAATTCGATGAAGACTTTCCCTCCCTTGTTTTTGTCTGGAAGCGTGAATGTTTTTCTGTACCAGGCGATGCCGGTGCGGAGGCCCACAATGTCTTTCATGAACGCATCATCTTCGTTCCACGCATAGGGAAGGGATACATTCTTCCAGGCACCATCATTAAACGAAGGAGTTTCTGCTCCTGCGGGGTCGCCCACGAACAATTTCCAGCCATAATTAAAATTATACACGTTACGCTGTGCCGTGGCAACCAGCGTAAACGAAGAAAGTACAAACAAAAGAAGGCTTCGCATACGGGCAAATTTTGGGCGAACACCACCGGGAAGCAGTGCAATTGATGAGGGTTTACAATGTTTTTATTGCCGTAGTACCGTTCGTACCGCTTATTTTCTCAACTTATACATTTCACTTCCTGCCAGCAGGAAACAGCCCAAACCATAGTCTTCGAAATCGGGTTTACTGGTAAAACTTACCGGCTGACCATCTTTAGGTTCTTTCCCAGTTCCCTGTACATAGCCCAGGAACCCGTTCGGGTGGATACAGTCTTTTACCATAGCATTCCATGCTTTTATAGCGGGGGCGAGGTATGTTTTTTTATCGATCAGCCCGTTGTTAATACCCCATGCCATGCCATACACGAAGAGTGCGGTACCCGTCATTTCCTTACCACCGAAGTGGTTGGGATCGTGAAGGCTCACATTCCAGAAACCATCTTTGCGTTGAATGGGCAACAGGGCTGCCAGCATATCCTTGTAATCCTGGAGGTATTCGTTGTAATGCGGATCCGTTACGGGCAGTTTTTCGAGTACGCGTACCAGCGCAGCAACAACCCAGCCATTGCCGCGACTCCAGTAGCAATCTTCCCCGTTCGGCTCTTTATAGGGCGGCACAAAATCTTTGTCGCGCCACCAGAGCTTATCTGCTTTATTGTACAAACCTCCACCCTGCTTGTATTTGGAGTAGGCATACATCTCATACATGCGGTTAAAGTAAGTGGAATCTTTGTACAGCAGACCCAGCCTTACATACACGGGCATGGCCATCTGGAAGGCATCGATCCAGTTCCAGTCGTCAACTTTTGGGGTGGCGTTCATCCGGTCGATGGACGCTTTGATGTCGCGAATCCATTCAGGATGCTGCTTCCTGTCCAGCAGGTAGAGGTCTATATAAGTTTGTCCGCAGCATTGGTTGTCCGCATTGCGTGTTTCGATACCGCCGCGCAGGCCCCACTTGTGTTTTTCGCCCCATTCCACGGCGTATTTGTAATATTCATTTTGCGGGTTGATGTTGTACAGCGCCATCAGACCCTCATAATAAACGGCGCGGGTCCAGATATTACTGGGGCGTTCGATATTGGTGAAGATGGGCTTCCCCGGATCGGGCCATGTTTCCATGAAATAAGCGTTGGTTTTCACCATGGCCTTCATGATGGATTTTTGCGAAGGAAGTTTCTGCGCGAAAAGTTGTGCGCCTGCACAAAATGCGATCGTGAGCGTTGTAAAAAGAAGTTTGTGTTTCATCCTCGTTTTATTTTGCGGGGAAGGTGCTGTAAAGTATTCCTTCACCATTTCGTTTAGAACATCTTTGCCATTTTCTCCCATTTCACTTTCCATTTTCCGTTTTGCGGGAAACCGGGGATTGCGTTTTTATTGTTGTCGAAACCTGCTGTCATCATGGCGATGGCGGCGAGTAATCCCCCATTACCCGGAAGGTAAATCCGCAGCCGGTCGTCCTGGAAATTGTGTCCGTTGGGGAGGTAAGTGTTGGTGCGGATATCCATCATCAGAGCGTCCACGGCGCGTTCCGGCAAATTGAGTCTGGCGGCGGTCATGGCGGTCATGGGGAAATCCCAGCCCCAGGTGTCGTTCCACTGCCAGGTATCCCAGATCAGATTGAGGGTATTGCGCATCAGCACGGTATCCAGTCCTTTCGTGAGCGGGAGCATACCATAGGCACCCAATACGGAAGGGTGATCCGTCATGTATTCGGGTTTGGTATAAGAATCGGGGGCGCTTTCGGCGGCGAGGTACACATTTTTCTGGACGGGCAATGCTGAAAGCTCATCCAGTACGCGGTTCCAGGATTCATCCGGTCTCATGCCAAGGCGCTCTTTCCATTGCTGCGCCGTTTCCAGGGCCCAGCGCCAGTAAGCCAGTTCATACGTGGGGTTGAAGGTTTCCACGGCGGGAAAACGCTCCTGCGCAGGAATCAGTCCTTTGCCCAGTATAAACCTGTTTTTGAGGGAGTCGTAATAGGGAAAGGAAGCCATAAAATCCGCCGTCGCGAAAACGAGTTCACTGTATTTTTCAAGGGTTTCTTTTTTCTCCCCAGCGCGGTACAACAACTCCGCGAAGGTGATGAAATGCGGCTGCTGCCATACGAGAAACGCACCTACGGAAGACGGGCATTCATCCCCGTTGTTGTCCGTCATTTTCTGCCAGCGCACGCCGTTAAAACCCTGACGCTCCGCAATCGCTCTGGCGGTGGGCATTACCTTGGTATACCAGTCCATACTTCTTTCCAGCAGTTCCGGCCTTCCCCATAGCGCAAAGTGCACGCCGTGCCACCAGTGCATTTCAAGGTGTGGTTTTCCATACCAACTGTTGGCTGTAAGGCCGGTTTCCTGCGGCGGGAAATTACCCGCGCATTGTACCCGGGTAAGGTATTGGGAAAGCATGATTCTTCTTTCGAGTTCATGGGCACGGGTATCAGTGCTTCCTTCAAAATCGACCGCGCCACCCGATTGCCAGAAATTTTCCCACGCTTTGGCGCTGCTGGCGGATATAGAAGAGAAAGAAAGCTCTTTTACGTTTGTACTATCCTGTGAGAAGCGGCAGGTAAATGAGAAAGTATCCTTCGAAGCGGGCTTCAGCCTGAAATCATGTGCGGATGGATTTTCCAGCGCAGCATTACCTACCCAGTTCAGGTCAGCGAAATAAGTAGTGGTATCCAATGTATGGACGATTCTTCCGGGCATTGTTTTATGAATGAACGAAGTATGCTTTTCCGGTTCTCCATAATACACCCCTTCATCGTTCCATTTGGCGGTGGGAAGCGGAAAACGAAGTTTCACCTGCATCCTGCCCTGTTCCAGCAGGGGAGAAACGACTTTCACGCCGATGGCATCGTGTTCACCATGGGCATTGGTCCACACTTCCACTTTCTCGTTCTCCACCATAAAAACAGAGTGGATGGTGCCGTTCCAGAGTTCAAGTTCCTGTTGGATATTGGTGATATCTTTCAGTCCGGCTTCCGAACCGTCTTTCTTCAGCAAAACAAAACCCAGGTTCCCAAGTTGCAGCCTGTGCGGATTCTCCCTGAAATAATTGGAAGCCGCCTTGCTTCTTTCCGGTGATTTTCTTTGTACCAGGTAGGTGATTTTCCTCCCATTCAACTCGTATTCCTGCAACGATTCCTCCCGTTTTAACCCCATCACATTCGGGAAACTGTGCCATCCCCATTCGGCCTGTGTACCCAGGGGAATTCCGTTTTTGTAGGCTTCGGGAAAAGTTTGCAGGCCCGTAACATCCGTTGTAAAGGCGAACCTGCCGTTGCCTACGGTAAGCGATGCCATGGTATCGGCTGATGTAAGTTGAACGTTGTGTCGCTTTACTACTTTTTGCCGGTCGATTGGCGTGTCATCAACGGACGTGTTGGTAGCACATTGAGAGAAGGTTGCAAGCAATGCGAATAGAAGGGTATATCTCATGGTAAAATGATGTACATATATTTATCGAGGGAGCATTCTCCTTTCTTTTGTAGCTCAGTGGCAACAACAGCGGCGTTCAGTTTCGCGCCCGCTTCGCTGGTATGGGTATGGTCTCCGAAAAAAAGCGGCGCTACTTTTTCTTTTCCCAGTTCATCGTATTTGTCTGCGATCAGGTTATTGAGGTCAATAAAACAGGCTTTTTCTTCCAACGCAATCTGTTTTGCCCAGCCCGCATAGTCTTCGTTCCCTCTTTTCGCTTTTCCTTCCGGGGTCCAGTTGTCTCGTGGAACGGGTGAACACACATAAGGAATCGCGCCTTTTTCACGGGCTTCGCGGATGTATTTTCTCATGTACCAGCCATAGGTGTACACGGTCTCCTGTTGTTTACGGATGGGATTGTAAATTTCTTTGCTTTCATTGCCTATGCCCCGGATGGTGCCACGGGCGCGGGCCGTATCGTCCAGGGGACCGGCATCGTTGTGGCCGAACTGGATCAGGACGATATCTCCTTTGCGGAGATCGTTCAATATGTTTTGCCACCTGCCTTCCGTCAGAAAGGTGCGGCTGCTTCTTCCACCGATGGCGTGGTTGCGTACGCTGATTTCAGTTGTATCAAAATACTTATACATAAAACTTCCCCATCCCCATTGTTTGTTTTTACCGGAGCCGTCGCCGTTGCGCACGGTAGAGTCGCCAATAATGTACAGGATGGGCTTTCTTCCCTGGAGGAGTACAAATGAAGTGAGGGTGCAGAAAGCCAGGGCCAGCAGAATCGTGTGCTTCTTGATCATTTCTTTTTCGCTTTGTAGATAACAGTTTTTATACCGGGTTTTGGTGGATCCTTCATCCCCGGCCCTATATAGAAGGAAGTATGGGGCGGTTGGTTGTATGCCACATTCTGCCAGGCGATGCTGAGCCGGTACTGGGGATCGTGCATAAAGGTATAAAATCGGCGGTTGGTGGGAATGGTGGTGGAAAATATCCGCAGTTCTTTGTTATCCGCGGAACGGACGATCATTTCTTCGCGCCAGTCGCCGAGAATATCGGCCGAGAGCACGGGATTTTGTTTTGTACCATTATTGGAAGCGCAACCGTATTCACGGGCATCGAGTAGTTTGTTGGTGGTCTGGTTCAGGTAATCCCATTTGCCAATAAATGTGCCGTTCAGTATTTCACTCAGTTCATCGCCATCCCAGTAAATACCCATGTTCACAGCCGGGGTTTTATCGGCTATTTTGTTGCCTTTCACATCAAACATGCCGGTAATGCCTGCGCCGGCGGCCCAGCTTTCAAAGCCCGGGTAGCGGGGGTCCACGTCCAGCGACAATCCTCTTCCGGGTCCTTCTCCATCTTCGCCGGCTTTAATGGAAGGTTTTTTCCAGAGTACCTCGCCGGTATGCGCATCCCGGAAATGCACACCTGCATCACCGAAGCGTTCCTGGATATCAAATGCCTCCAGTCCCGGACGGGACGGGTCGAGGTCGCTGACGTGAAGGGCATCGCCATGACCGAACCCGGTGGTGTGTAATCCTTTTCCGTTATCATCAAGCGCCATGGCGCCATAAATGATCTCATCTTTTCCATCGCCATCCACATCGGCTACGCTCAGGTTGTGGTTGCCCTGTCCGCGGTAGGGCCTGTTTTCGGGATGTGCGGGATCATCGCTGTCGAAGGTCCATACATGGGAGAGCTGGCCCTCTTTGAAATTCCAGGCGGCCAGTACGGTCCTGGTATAGTAACCTCTTGCCATAATGAGGCTGGGCGTTTTGCCATCGAGGTAGGCCACGCAGGCCAGAAAGCGGTCCATCCGGTTGCCATAGCCATCGCCCCATACTTTTTTGAGTTCCTCCGTAGTAGGTGTTTCCGTTTCCGGATGGCGGGCAGGAATGTATCTTGTAGTGGCGAGGGCTTTTCCGGTAAGCCCGTCGAAAACAGTGAGGTATTCGGGTCCGGATAGGATATAGCCGTCTTTGTTGCGGTAATCTTTTGTGGAGTCGCCAATTACATTGCCCTCTCCATCAATGGTGCCATCAGCGGTCTTCATGGCTATTTCAGCTTTTCCATCGGCATCCAGGTCGTACACCATAAACTGTGTATAGTGCGCGCCTTCCCGGATGTTTTTTCCGAGGTTGATGCGCCACAATAAAGTGCCATCCAGTTCATAGGCGTGGAATATGGGCGGATCGGTGATGCCGGCGTGCGAATTGTCTCGTCCCCGGCTGGTCATGTGCACTACGATCTCGTAAGTGCCATCTCCATCAAGATCACCTACGGAACCATCGTTGGGCGTATAACCCGGAGGCGTTTGCAGGGGAATGGATAAATACGGTTTGTTGTTCCCTGCTTCAATGGTAAAAGGTGAAGAGGTGTCCACTTCTTTTCCTTTCAGCAGCGATTTAACGAGGTAAGTTCTTTGTGCAGACGGACTTCCGGTTTCATCAAGGAACCAGGTCACGTTTTTAATAGGTACTGCATTCAGCTTGAGTGGTCCCCGTGGCGATTGTTTATAGACATTAAAAGCAATGTCATCGGGATCTGTAGCCAGCAGTCGCCAACTGATGAAGGTTTTGCTGCTGTCGGGAATGGCCACCACGCCGCGGTCAAGGTGTTCCATGGTTCGTTGCGCACGCATGGAAAATGGGGTAGCCAGTAAGCAAATTCCGAAAAGCAGGTTTCTTTTCATATTCAGCAATCCATTCAATGGCGAATTATTGTGTCGGAAGATCAAATTAGTTTGTTCCCTTTGCTGTGCCATCCTGTACTGTTGCGGAAAGTTCTTTTAAAGAACCTTCTCTGGCAACAAGTTCCACTTTATTGAAGGTCCAGCCTTTGGTGAAATGCGCTTTTCCGGCCGCGGTTACCGTGGCCTTGATATTTGAGAAGTGAAAATTTTCCAGGGCGCGTGATGGTAATCCTTCCGCATCCATAAACTTAGCCGCGCCATCAACTTTCATCCCATCCACATAAATATTCCTGAAAAGGGGAATGCCTTTTTCTTCCGGCTCCACTTTACGGAGCATGGTTTTCCAGTGTCCCGGAATATTATTTTCGTTGTATCCCGCAGGGAGTTTGGAATAACTGTATGTCGGGTTCCAGTTCATGGTAAAATGAAAAACATTTTTCATCGAATCCAGTTTCCAGTTCCGGATATGGATGTCTTCCACCACGCCGCCCCGGGTGAGCGCCGATTTAATATGAAAGCCGTTTCCCGTTCCTTTGGCGTACATATTCTCCGCCAGCACATGCCGTATAGAACCAGAGGTTTCACTGCCCAAAGTCAGTAATCCACCACCGCGACGCGCGATGCAATTCCGGATCACCACATATTCAGTTGGACGGTTCACCCGCAATCCATCCCAATCGCGGCCCGCTTTCAAACAGAAATTATCATCGTTGCAATCTATATCACAGTTTTCCACCAGCACCCATGAAGAGGAATCCACATCCACGCCATCTGTGCTCGGCCCTTTTCCGTCTTCGTTGTTGCGCACGGTAACGCCAGTAACGGTAACATAGGAAGAATACAACAACTGAATGGTCCAGAAACCCGCATTGCTGAATGTGAGTCCTTTTAAGGTAACATCTTCCGCGTTCTGTATGAGTACCGTCCGCACGCGCTTCGCGTCATAATCTACGATCCAGCGCAGTCCCTTCGGTTCGTAGTCGTTGCGGCGCATGTTCCAGTATTTGTCCCAGCAGAATTTCCCCCGGGCATTCACTTTTCCTTCCCCGGTAATGGCTACCCGCTTTTGCCCGATCACGTTGATGAGTGCGGCCGGCCACTTCATTTCTATGCCTGCAATACGGGTATCTATTTCAGGGTAATCATCGAAACTGGTACTGCCGAGGATCAGAACATCTTTATCGATCTGCAAGTGTACGTTGCTTTTCAGGAACAATGCCCCCGTAACATACGTGCCCGGTTTGAACCTTACCACGCCGCCCTTTTTGGAAGCGGCGTCAATAGCCTTTTGTATGGCTTTGGTATTGAGGGTAACGGTATCGGATTTCGCACCGAAATCGTTCACCCAAAATATTTTTTTTGCGGAAGGTTGTTGCCTGCTCCCGACTTTTTTCGTCCAATCCGGGTTGGGCTGGGCCTGCAAACAAAGGGTAAGGAAAGAAAGGATTATACTACTGATCAGCGCTTTCATAATTTTTATTTTAGAAGAGGTCGTTCACCGCTGGGCGGCTGTACTGCTCTTTTTTATCGGAAGATGGTTTCGGAAGTCCGAAGTAGAACCAGAGGGTTCTTTTCTTATTTCCGTTCAAATGATTGGGTTCGCCCGATGGACCCAGTTTGGAAGGATTTGCATCTATGTTCAGGGCCAGCTTGGTGCCCAACGCCGGAATAGCATCCAGGAACGAGATGTTGCCAACAGGCAAAGTTGGATGGGGCTTTGCGCCGGAAAGACCGTAAAAATCGAAGAGCCTTACGAATAACCCGGTATCGGCGCTGGCGATGGTGAACTTGCCTTCCACCGTATTCATTTCCATCCAGGTAATATCGGCGTAATATCCTTTGAATTCAGGGTAAATCCATGGTGCACTGCCCGTATGTGTATTGTTGTACGCGTTCTCCCAAACATTATCGGTAACGCCCTGCAAGCGGTTCTTCCAAACCCGGTACGGACCTTTGCCCAACCACTTCGCGCCCAGCACGAAGTTTTCAGGATAATGGAAAGAAACGCCCGCGAACGGGTAATCGCCATTCAATGTGTATTCATATTCCATAGAAACCCATCCGCTGCCGTTCATGCGCCAGCGCACATACTTCATATCGCCGGAGTAAGTGAATTCCGCGATGGCATCATTTCCTTCGGTCCAGGTTTTTACACCGGAAACGGTGGCGTTGCCCGAAACCATTACAGGGCCATTCGTGAAAGAGAGTTTATCGCTCATCGTATTGCGCAGGTTCACGATCTGTCCTGTTTTTTTATCCAGAAACACCGTTACTTCCCCGCCTTTCAATCCGATGATGGAGTCTCCGATGTTTTCAAACACCGCGGCGGATTTATCTTTCAGGACCACTTGGGCCAGCAGTGCTTCATTGCCTTTTATTTTCCAGGTCCATTTGTAGATTTCTTTTTTTAAAGGATCGAACGCGGCAAGCACCAAAGCATCGTAATTTTTCCAATCGGCGGGCAGTGGCAAATTAAGAACGCCTTTTTTACCTGGGGATATCGCTGGTGCGGAAGCCGTTCCTTTTTGCTGAAGCGAATAACCGGCGAACTGCTCGCCTGGCTGGCGGAAGTTCACAAGGCCCCACTGGAAAGAACATTGGGAGATGTTCGTGAAATGGAACCTGTTCTCGATTTCAAGGCCTCCGGAGAATTGAGCAGGAAGGTTTTTGAGAGAGATTTTTACGGGAGAAAATATTTCGCGGATGGCGAAGAAACCACCTTCTTTTTCGCGGTGGGGTCCCATAATACCATCGGGTGCGTTCACACCGTTCACATCAATGATGTTGTTGAGGTCGGTGCGCACCACACCTTCATCCACCATGGCCCAGAGAAAACCGCCGCCGGAGCGTTTGGCGTTCCAGTGTTGTTCCCACATATCGTATAACCCGGTGGCGCAGCCGCCATCGTCCTGGCAGTGGAGGAATTCCGTGGGCATGTAGATATTGCTGTCGGCGAGAATTTTTTGTGTGCTGTAATAATCTTCGTAGTGGTTGCAGTCGATGCCGTTGTAAGCGTTCCCCGGTCTGTGGTGTGCGTGGATCACGGGGCGGTTGGAGAAATCATATTTGCCGTAATCATCATCCAGTTCTTTGTTGTGGCCGCCTTCGTTGCCATTGCTCCAGAAGATGATGGAAGGATGGTTCAGGTCGCGAATCACCAGTTCCTTCACCAGTTTGGCTCCTGCCTGGGTGCTGTAAGCTTTTTGCCAGCCCGCGAGTTCGTTCAACACGTAAATACCCATGGAGTCGCAGAGTTCCAGGAAACGTTTGTCGGGTGGATAATGTGAGCAACGCACGGCATTCATGTTCATTTCTTTCAGGAGCAACGCATCTTTCACCTGTATTTCTTCGTTCAGGGTACGTCCGGATTCGGGCCAGAAGCAGTGGCGGTTGATCCCCTTCATTTTCACCTGCACCCCGTTGATGTAAATACCATCACTCTTTCTAATTTCGATGGTGCGGAAGCCGAATGTTTCTTTGAGCTGGAAAGTTTTTTTACCTGCGGATTGCAGGGAAACGAAAGCCTTGTAAAGGTGTGGCGTTTCCGATGTCCAGGTAAGGATATTATTTGCTTTGGTGCGCAATACCACCACGGAATCCTTCGGGGTAACATTGGCTTTGGCGGTGGCCACGAATTTTCCTTTGGCATCGCGGATATCGGCAACGATCTCCCGGTTTTGCTGCAATCCTTTTACGAATACCTGCATGGCGAAACTACCGTCCGCTTTGGCATCGATAGCTGTATAGTCGATGTGTTCCTTCGGAACGGCTTCCAGGTACACAGGTCTGAAAATACCCCCGAATACCCAGTAATCCGCCAGGCGTTCAGCGTTATTTACAGAGGGATCAGCCGACATTTTAGACACTTCCGCTTCCAACAGGTTCTGTGCGCCGAAAACCAGTTTATCGGTGATGTTGTATTTGAAGCGGTAGAAGGCGCCCTGGTGTTTTTCTCCTGCGGGTTTACCGTTTATTTTTACTTCGGTATCCGTCATAGAACCTTCGAACACGAGGAAGATATCTTTTCCCTTCCAGTTCGCGGGTACATTGAATTTGTACTTGTAAAGTCCCTTTTCATCCGCGAAGCGGAAATTTTTTCCGTAGGTCTTGTAATCCCGGCCGTAATTGTAGGCGCCGAATCCTTCCTGTTCCCAGCAAGACGGCACCTGGATGGTGGTCCATTTGCCGCTGTTGCGCCCGGCGGTACAGAAAAATTCCCAGGTTTTGGTATTCGAACTTCCTGTACCGGAGAGGTATTGAACCTCTTTCTCCTGTGCGTTTGCGTGAACAACTGTTGCGAGGAAAAAAGCGGAGAAAAGCAGTTTTTTTACGTTGAGCATATCCGTTATTTTCTAGGAGCGTTTACCGGCGCTCCCTTCCTTTAATTGATGATTTTGTATTCAGTGTCTTCAACATCGGGGTTAAGGTGGGTTCACTGAGCATACCCGATGGGAAAGGCTCCCATTTCAGTGCAGAGAAAAGGCCATCGGCGCCACGGTTCACTGCATCATGCGCAGGAAAATTGATGTTGTAGAACTTCTTCCATGGCACACCACTCTTTTCCAGGAAGATGATCCGGTTGGCCATGCTGTTGGATACCACGATCTCAAGGGTGTTGTTTGCGGCGAAAGCGGTGGAAGGAATCAACACTTCGTAGGTGGGGCCCAACAATGTGGTGATCTTCTTCCCGTTCAGGAAAATTTCCGCCGACTCGCCGATTTTACCCAGGTCAAGTTTCCACACATCAGTTGCCGTTTTGGCCTGCGGCCTTGAAAAGGTGGTGGTATATTTCGCCACGCCTGAGAAATATTTGTAGTCATCACCTGGCAGTTCGGTCCACGAACCCGGTTGGGTAACCGTTACGGCCTTTGGAAGTTTGGGACCTCCGGAAACGAAGGCCAGCTTCCAGCTTTTTCCCAGCTTTTGCGCGGCACCAACTGCCACATAAGAAGGCAACATTTGCCCGCTGATGGGCTGGTCCGATACCTGAAGTACCAGGCTTTCTCCTGGCTTCAGGGCAAGGTGGACCAGCATCGAGTCTTTTGATAACCTGGGTTGCAATACGCCCGCGGTGCCGTTCATGGGATTGAACAGGGCGGCATACCGGAATTTTTTGGAAACGGGCACCCATTGGTCTACGGCCAGATTTCCTGTGTTGGCGATGAAATGGTATTCTCCGTTGGGGATAATCCTGCGGATGCTCTTCACGCCTTCGGGTAAGACTTCTTTTCTTACAATGGCCACTTTCAACAGGTCGGCAAGTTTTTCTCTCTCACCCATCAGCAATTTTCCTTTCCCGGTTGTTGCTGTAAAAATGCCGGTTGCTGGATCATTCGCGATGGACAGCTCCCGCATTACCTGCCCGAAAAAAACTTTCACTTCTTCCTGGTTGGCCATACCGGGTGCGTTCTGCGGCAGGTGCCCGGCAAACACAACGGTGGCGCCTTGCTGAGCAAGGGCATACAACTTACGTACGGTTGCCAATGGCATAGACTTCAACTGCGGCACCACGATTACCTGGTATTCCGCTCCGCCCGTTTGGATTCGGCCATCCGCGGTTTGGAAAGATTCCAGTTGCCTATCAGAAAAAAGATCGAAGGCATAACCATTTTCCAGCATCCAGGAAGCGGCGTGTTCAAAGGGTGTTCCGTCAAAACCTTCCATACCATCAAAATGATGGAGCATTCCGCCTCGTGCGGTCGGTTCCATCAGACGATCATGGAAAGGAAAATAGAGCAGCACATCGTTCCCGGGTTTTCCGGCCTGCAGGAACGACTGGCAACGCGTAACATACTGATTGAGCCAGGCGAAATCTTTCCAGAACGGGTTGTTGGGGTGAAAATGAACGGCGGCATAGAACAACCATCCGGGCCATGGATCGTTTTGGGGCGAGTAATTGGTGCCGTGGTAAAAGATATGGTTTACGCCACCAATGAAGTATTTGTCCAGCACAGCTTTCACATTGGAGAGCGTGGAAATGAAATGATCGTCGAGCCAGGTGGCCGCTTCGGCAGAGGCCAGTGGTTTCCCCGACACATGTGCAGCAGAGGTGGCGAACTTGTACCGAAGGATATTGGTGCCCTCCGTTTCGGGAATATCGATGGCGCTGTAGAGATCAAGGATGTTGGCGGGAGAACCGTGCGACTGGTTCCTGATGAGTTTTCCTTGTTTGGCTGCCCAGTTGTGCCAGGGCTGCGTGAATTTTTCCAGGATCAGGTCGGAAATGGTGAGCCGGTAATCGTGTAAAACACGGATACGGGTGTCTGTATTTTCACTGGAAAACAGGTCGGGTAAAAAACGTTCCAGGCGGTATCCTCTTCGTTTACTGAATTCCTCCAGCAGGTTGGGCGTCCAGTCGCTCTGGCCGCGGGCATCGTCCACTTCATAAGAATCGTTGAACCAGGCACGGAGGTGGCTCATATCCGTTTTCGCCAGGGAAGTATTGAATTTCGCGAGGTAATTGTCCAGCGCTTTCTGTTCAAAATGATCGATCACATTTCCTTCCCCTCCCGGTGCGGAACGCTCCACCATCTTTCCGTGCAAGCCTTCAAAAAGCGCATATACTTTCCAGTTACCAGCGGGGGCGTTCCACTTTATATCCTTACCATTGGTTACGTTGCTGGAAATATCCATCGACTGCCCGTTTTCGCCGTAGGCGAAAACCTTTATGAGTTTAAGCGGTTTCGGAAACCGTACCTGGTCAATGGCGAGCGCCTGGAGGTTTTCGTTTTCAGCAATGGGGTCTTTCAACTGATCGGGTTTCAACGCTTTGCCATTCGCGGTGCGCACGAAGCCATCGGCGATGAATTCCAGTTGCTGGCTCCAGGTTGTTCCACCAGCTACATCATACTTTTTATGCGCGAGGTATTTACAAGCATCATCGGCGCCGATCCAGGGCCCGCCGAAGGGCCAGCCGGTGCCAGTGGCCATATCTATACCAAGCCCAACAGCTTTTGCTTCATTCAAAGTAAACTGGAACATGTCCACCCAGCGTGGTGAGAGGAAGGGCAGGAATTGCGCTTCAGTACCTTTCACGCCAAAAATCGGTGTGATTTCTAAACCGCCCAGTCCGGCATTTTTGTACAGGTACATAGAGGCTGCTACGCCTGCTTCAGTAACGGCGCTGCCCTGCCACCACCAGCGTGTCCAGGGTTTTGTAGTAGTGGTAACGGCGGGCCACTGAAGCTGCGCAAAGCTGGTTCCGGCCAATAGCAGGAACGCGGCAAGGGTTATTGCCTTTTTTTTCATATCAATCATAGCAAAAAGCTTATTAACAAACGCGTTAAACCCTCACATCCACGGCATAATGCTGCAGGTTGATGAGGTTATCGGGCACAGGATTGCTGTTCCAGTACCTGTGAATGGCCAGGGCCGCACCCAATGCGGTTGCCTGCGCCACCGATGCGGCGTACACATCCAGATGAGGGTATGCCGCGGCCATCAGTTGCATATAGATGGGATTTTTTCCGAAACCGCCATCCACAAATATATTGTTCACCGGCGCTCCATGCAGTACCAGGTCTGTCGCATACACCTGGGCTTCCACAATAGAAAACATCAACCGGTGATAAGCCGTTTCGTAATCGGTAAAATCACTGAGGTCCAGGGTAGAAAAATCTTCTGCCACGGGTCGTTTTTCACTGCGGTCGATCCAGTTCGAATGCCTTCCGGTAAATTTGCTGATGATGTCGGGGTTGAAGGAAACATTTTTGTAGGCGTCTTCCGCTACGTTGTAAAATTCCGCCAACCGTTTTACTTCCTGCTCATGGAGATAGCCTGCAAATAAGCGTGACGCTTTGATGGGCTTTCCCCGGTATTCGAGGTAACAAAGGCAATCATCCTGTAACTCCTCCACACTCAGTTTAGACTGGTTAAAAGGGTTGAGGCTGATGCACCATGTTCCGGTGGAAATCAGTAAAAATGGGTTCTTGAAGCCTGCCAGATAGGGGATCAATGCGGCGGAGCTATCGTGTAATCCTACGCCACAAAGGATGGGATTGCCCTTCCAGTTGGCGTGCATAGCCTGATCGGAAGGAAATATGGGCGCCAGTTTTTGGATCATGCCTTCCCGGTAAAGCCATTCGTGGTAATGGTTCTGTGGAAAGTTCCACAACGCGGTATGACAGCCTATACTGGTAATGTCGGAATAAGTTCTTCCTGTAAACAGGTAAGTGATGTATTGCGGCAGGTGCAGCGAGAAGCGGATGCTTTCAAACATTGCCGGCTTCCTGTTCTTCAGCCAGTACAACTGCAACCCCGAGTTCAGATTACCAAGGGTTGGTGACGCCGTGTGCATGGAGAAAGTGACCGCGCCATTGTACCTGCCGTAGAACTCGGCTTCCAGTTCTTTGGGAAATGGTTTGAGGTAATTGTAAAGGGGCGCTACCGGTTCTCCATTTTTATCGAGATGCACGAAACTTGCTCCGTAAGTGGACACGTTCACCGCTTTTACAAGGATGTCCTTCCGCTGGAAAAGTTCATCCATGGAACTGCGCACCCATTTGGTGAGGGCTTGCAGGTTTTCGCAGGCATCACCATCATCGTCGGTGGTTTCTTCGAATTTGGAAGAAGTTTCTTCCACCACATTATAAGACTCATCGAAGAGGAATCTTTTTTTGTTGGTCTTACCGATATCGAAGATGGCAATAACCGGGATGGGCGATATGTTGTTTGTTGCTGGCATGGGTTATGGCATGCGGTGTTATTTTTTCTCGCAAAGACGCAAAGGAGCAAAGACGCAAAGGGTTGTTGAGTTTGGGTCGTGTTGGTGCTTTGGTTAAATGCGTATGATTTATTGCGAATTTTTTATTATTTAAATTGGTGTTGGTTCTTACAAGCGTATCGGAGCATTTGCCGCTTCAAACAAAAAGTTTCGTTCCTTGCGTCCTTGCTCCTTTGCGTCTTTGCGTGACCTACAACCCGGTTGAAACAGCCTTCTGACCACGATTCTTAATCAGCTCCTCCCGCACCTTCAGTTCACGGAACAACTTCAGCGGTTGCAGCGCGGCACCTGCGCGTAGCCTGGCTTCAGCTACCAACGGGCGTACATCGGTTCTGTAAGCGCCCTGCAACAGTTCCTGGGCCAGCACCACATCGTTGCTTTCCTGTGCTTGTTTCAGTGCGGCATTGTCTACCAGTAATGCCTGTGCGTAAGCGACCTGGATGGCTTCCACCGACTGCAGCAAATCTTCCAGGGGATCTTTCACATTGTGGGAAGCATCGATCATCCAACCCAGATCAGTGGCGTGGTTCATGCCGCGGGCATCCATCCCTTCCACGAGTTCCTTGAAAATGAGGAAGAGCTGGTAGGGGTTGATGCTTCCAACGGTAAGATCGTCGTCACCGTATTTTGAATCGTTGAAATGGAAACCGCCGAGTTTGCCTTCCATCAGCAACAAAGAAACGATTTGCTCAATGTTGGCGTTCGGCAGGTGGTGGCCGAGATCAACAAGGGTATACGCCTGTGGCCCGAGTTTCTGCGCATACAATAAAGACTGGCCCCAATCGCCTACGGTCATGGAGTAGAAATTCGGCTCGAAGGCTTTGTATTCCACGAACATTTTCCAGTTGGCGGGAAGTGCGGCGTAAATTTCTTTCAGCCCTTCCAGTGTACGTTCGTACGCCTGGCGGAAATTGAGTTGTCCGGGGAAGCAGGAGCCATCGGACAGCCAAACAGTGAGGGAATCGGAACCCAGTTCCACGCCATGTTTAATCACTTCAATATTGTGTTCGATGGCCTGTTGGCGCACGGCTTTGTCCACGTGTTGCAGGGAACCGAATTTGTAGCTCAGTTCCTGTGTGGGCTGGTCCTGGAATGTGTTTGAATTAACGGCATCGAAACGCAGGCCTTTTTGTGCGGCCAGTGCACGAATGTGTTGCGCGTTCTCGGGGATATCCCAGGGAATATGCAGCGAAATGGCACCGCTGGAGCGGTTGAGTTGCTGCAACAGGCCCACGTCTTCAATTTTTTCTTCGAGGTTACGGGGTTCGCCGCCGCCGGAGAATCTTCCGAAGCGGGTACCGCCTGTGCCCAATGCCCAACTGGGGATGGCCACCTGGAAATCGACCAGTTTTTTCAGGATATCCTCTTTGTTTACGAGGTCCGCTGAAACATGGTCGAAGCCTCTTTTATGGGCTTTCAGTTCCGCATCGTTATGGGCATCCAGTTGATATTGTTGAATTTGCATGGTAAAGAATTAAGCGAGGTGAAAAACTTGTTTTAAGGTAATGCTTACCGGCGAATTATCGGGGTTGGAAGCCATGATATCTTTCATGTACGCCCACCATTTTTTCATCACCGGTTGTTCGGGGAGGCGATCCACCGCTTCCTGGTCGGCAACCAGCATGGTGCCGAAAAGAATATTTGTTTCTTCATCGAGGAAGATGGAATAGTCGGATATGCCGGCCTGTTTCAGGAGGTCCTGAAGTTCAGGCCAGATTTCATCGTGGCGTTTTTTGTAGGCTGCTTCATGGCCGGGATGAAGGAGCATTTTAAAGGCAACTCGTTTCATTTTGTTGTTTTTCTCGCAAAGACGCTAAGGCGCAAGGGACGCAAGGACCGGTTAATGTTATTTGATCTTGTTAAATTTCATTGTTTCTCGTTTGGAATTGATTTTTAAGCCGGAACTTATTATATGAAGGCTGTAACGATGGTAATTACCTGCTTAAAGATACCTATAGTGTAAGCGCTATGTATGAAACCAGTTCTATGCAAACAGCGTTTTACCCACTACTCAACCAACCTTTGCGCCCCTTGCCTCCTTGCGTCTTTGCGTGGAATTTCTTACGCGTGAGTGCTCTATCGCACAAACGCCGTTGAAACCCCACCATCCACATTCAGCACATTCCCGGTAGATTTATTCAGCATCCCGCCCACAAACACAAAACATGCCGCAGCGATATCTTCCGGAAGAATAATCTCATTCAGCAAAGTGCGCTTCGCATAGTACGCGGGCAATTCAGCCACGGTAACACCATACGCTTTGGCGCGACCTTCGGCCCATCCGCTCTCCCATATCTTACTATCGGAAATTACGGCATCGGGGTTCACCACGTTTACACGAATCTGGTCTTTGCCGAGTTCGGCTGCGTTCAGCCTGCTCAGGTGAAGTTGCGCCGATTTCGCGGAGCCGTAACCCGCGTTGTTGGGTCCAGACATCAGCGCGTTCTTGCTCACAATGTTCAGCACGTCTCCGCCGAAGCCCTGTTTGCGCATGATTTCCACGCCTGCCTGCGTTACAAAGAACTGGCCCTTCACCAGTACATCATACAGCAGGTCCCAATCTTTTTCGGTATGCTCTTCGATGGGTTTGGAGATGGAGAGTCCGGCACAGTTCACGATGATATCGGCTCCGCCGAAGGCGAGGGCCGCCACGTGGAAGGCGCTGGAAATATCGGATGATTTGGTCACATCAAGGATGGCAGTGGCGAACACATCTTTTCCGTATTGCTGCTGGAATTCGGCTTTGGCAGATTCAAGGCGGGTAGCATCATTATCGTTCACTACCACGCAGGCGCCTTCGTCGGCGAAACGTTTTGCGATGGCCTTTCCTATTCCTCCGGCGCTGCCTGTTACGAGGGCTACTCTGCCGGAGAGGGCTTTGGGTTTGGGCATACGTTGCAACTTCGCTTCTTCCAGCAACCAGTATTCGATGTTGAACGCTTCCTGGCGGGGAAGTGAAGTGTAAGAAGAAATGGCTTCGGCCCCGCGCATCACGTTGATGGCGTTGATATAGAATTCAGCGGCAACGCGCGCGGTTTGTTTGTCTTTTGCGAAGGTGAACATGCCCACGCCTGGATAAAGCAGTACCACGGGATTGGCATCGCGGATGGCCGGACTGTTCGGGTGTTTGCAGGTTTCGTAGTATTCGGTGTACATTTTCCGGTATGCTTCAAACTGGCCGGAAAGTTTTTCTTTGATGGCGTTGTAATCGTCCAGGTTTTCGTCCGGGGCGAGGTTCAGCACGAGTGGACTGATTTTCGTGCGGAGGAAGTGATCGGGACAACTGGTACCCAGGGGCGCGAGCCTGTCGAGGTCATTTGAATTGATGAACTGGAGCACGCGGTCGTCATCGGTGAAGTGACCGATCATTTTTATTTGTGAAGAACAAAGTCCACGCAGTACAGGCGCGAGTTTCGCCGCCTGTGCGAGGCGTTGTTCCTTTTCCAGCGAAGTGATTTTCTGGCCGCCGAAGTCTTCCCCTTTTTTCGCGCGGGCATCTTCAATATACTGCGCGCAGCGTTCCACAACCTCAAGGGTATTCAGGTAACTTTCATACGCGGTATCGCCCCAGGTGAAAAGACCATGGGAACCGAGCATGATACCGCGGATACCGGGGTTTTCGTCCAGGCATTGTTTCAGTTGAAGTCCCAGGTCGAAACCTGGCTTCTGCCATTCTACCCAGCCTATGGTTCCGCTGAAAAGTTCCTGGGTGATCTTTTTACCATCTTTCGCCGCCGCGATGGCAATGGCCGCGTCCGGGTGCAGGTGGTCGATGTGTTTGAAAGGCAGAAAGCCATGCAACGGCGTATCAATGGAAGGCGCTTTGGAAGCGAGGTCATAGATGCAGTGGTTGAACAACTCCACCATTTCATCTTCATGTTCAATGCCGCGGTAGATGTTCTTCAGGCTGCGCAGGCGGTCCACATACAGTGCCGCCAGGCCGCTTTTTTTGAGTGTGCCGATATCGCCGCCGCTTCCCTTCACCCACATCACTTCGGTTTCGGTTCCGGTTAAAGGATCTTTGGCCATGGCCTTGCAGGACGTGTTGCCCCCGCCATAATTGGTAAGGCGCAGATCGGCGCCGAGCAGATTCGACCTGTATATGAGAAGCGCTACTTCATCACCGGCCATTTCGGCCGCCTTCGCTTCGTCCCACAAGTAGCTTACATGCTTGAATGTTGCAGTGGTAGTAGACATGTTGTACAGTTTTAACTGAAAGAAAATTTTATGGTTTTAATGAGTTCCCGTAACCTACCAGGATCACGGATGCTATAATGGTAATGATGCCCAGTATTACCAGGTTCTTCGTTTTCGTGCTTACGCCTTTCCATTCCTTCAGAATCAGGCCCCATGCATTCGCGATGAGGATGATGAAAGCCATGTGCAGGATCCAGGAACTGGGACCGTTGCCCATTTTACTTTCGCCCATTCCGTAGAAAAAGAACTGTAAGAACCAGGTGGTTCCCGCCAGCGCACAAAATATAAGGTTGGCGAGGCGGGGAACATTTTTATTGGAATAATCTCCAAAAGTTTTGTTGCGGGCGTTCAGCATGAGGCACCAGATGAAATTCGTTGTCAGTCCACCCCAAAGCACCACCACATACGTCACATTGTTCTGGTACAGGAATTCACCCTCTCCGGGGTGCGCGGCTTTCCAGATGTTGTTCGCCACTTCGGCGAGCGGCTTGCCCGCTTCCAGTCCGAAATTGAAGCAGGCGCTGAGAATCCCCGACACGATGGCCACGGTTAACCCCAGTCCGAATTTATATTCTGAGGAAGTGCCTTCTCCCTGTGGTATCTCTTTTTCTTTCCTTGTTCCGGCCTTTCCGCAGAGTATGATCCCGATGATACACACGGCCAGTCCGGCCATCACGGTAAGTCCCCAACTGGTTCCGGTCAGCATGCCTATGGTATCTTTTCCTTCAGATGGATTAAGCTGGTAGTAGATGGAAGGAATCAGCGCTCCGAATACCATGCACAGGCCAAGAATGATGCTGCTGCCCAGCGAAACGCCGAGATAGCGCACCCCCAACCCGTAGGTGAGTCCGCCAATGCCCCAGAGCACGCCGAAAAGGTAGGCCAGCCCGAGGGTGCCGCCATCCGCTTCCGCGATGATCTCCGTAAAGTTTGGAATGGTAAGCCAGGCCGCTAAAGGAGGCACCACCAGCCAGGAGAAGATACCCCCTACCAGCCAATAGGTTTCCCAGGCCCAGCCTTTTACTTTCTTATAAGGAATATAAAAACTACCGGAAGCAAAACCACCAATGAAATGAAAAATTACACCAAGGATTACAGCCATGCAAATGAGATTTTCTATATAGCAATCAAGTCGTTACAAGAGCATAAAGTTAGAAGAATCCGTTTCCGGGCCATCATGCACCATCATGCCTGTTAAAGGAGAAAAATCCGTAAATTGAACTCCTTTTTGAACAGAAGCCCGATAATTTACGGATGAAACAACCGCCGATCTTCGAATACCTGCACATCGATTATTATTCCGCCACGCCCAAGTACCTGCAACTGGCCAATTCAATCATCCGTGCCATCAACGAAGGCAAACTGAAAAAGAACGATACACTTCCTTCCATCAACGAACTGAGTTTTGAATTCGAAATTTCCAGGGATACCGCAGAAAAAGGCTACAAACACCTGAAGAATATTGGCGTGCTGGGCTCCGTACCCGGTAAAGGATATTTCGTGAAGAACGCTGAACTGAACCAGACCCTCAAGATATTCCTGCTGTTCAACAAACTCAGTCCGCACAAAAAAATCATCTATGATGCCCTGGCCGATGCACTGGGTGATATGGCCGCCATCGACTTCTACATCTACAACAACGATTTCGCCCTGTTCAAAAAACTGATCGAGAACCCGAAGGAAGATTATACGCATTATGTAATCATCCCCCACTTCATGGACGGCGGGGAAAACGCCGTGGATGTGATCAATACCATCCCGAAAGAAAGGCTGATCCTGCTCGATAAACTGATTCCCGGCGTTACCGGCAATTTCGGTGCAGTGTATGAGAACTTCGAAAAAGACATCTACCATTCGCTGGAACAGGCGCTGGAGCCGCTCGCCAAGTACCACACCATCAAAATCATTTTCCCGGAATATACTTACTATCCCCAGGAAATCTTAAAAGGTTTCTCCCGCTTCTGCCACCAGTACGCGTTCAACTATAAAATTGTTCACGATATTTCCATAGAACCCATCAAAGAAGGAGAGGTGTTCATCAATCTCATGGACAACGATCTGGTAACGCTGATCGAAAAAATCCTGGTCACCAAACTTCGGGTAGGCAAGCACGTGGGCGTGATTTCTTACAACGAAACACCTTTGAAGAAGATCATCCTGAACGGCATCACCACCATTTCCACCGATTTCCAACTGATGGGAGAAAAAACTGCCGAGCTGATCCTGAACCAGTCTTCGGAACATATTCCCATTCCTTTTCATCTTACCCAACGGGCCTCTTTGTAAGCACTGGAAGGTTCAGGACGGAGAAAGCACGCCATTCCCCTATCTTCCGCTTTCATCAAAATGACCATTGCCAGATGAAATTGCCATTATTGATCGCAGCCGTTTCTCTTGCGGCCAACGGGTACGCGCAGGTAAAAATGAACGATGTGAATACCCCACTGCACGCCATGAAACCCGACTATGTAACGCCTTATGGCGCGCCGCACCAGGATTCCGTGAAAGTCGTTTTAAACCGGGTATATACTTACCTCAATCAGGTTACGCCTCCCGAATGGATCAACAAACACACGAAAAACGTTGTTCCCAAAAACGCCATCGATACCCAAACCATCTTTAAACCGGGCGACTTCCGCCTCACCAGCTATGAATGGGGCGTAACTTATAGTGGTATGTTGCGCGCCGGAGAAACCACCGGCGATGCCAGGTATACTGAATATGTAAAGCAACGCCTCCGCTTCCTGGCTGATGGTATGCCGGCTTTTAAACGCCTCTACCAGCAGTACCCGAAGCAACCCAATGCCCTGCGTTCTGTAATCGACCCACATGCGCTGGACGATGCAGGCGCACTTTGTGCGGCTATCGCAAAGCTGATCGCAAAAGGCGACCAGCCCAATCTTCGTCCGCTGGCCGATAATTTCATTCAATACATCTCCTCCAAAGAATTTCGTCTGCCCGATGGCACCCTCGCAAGAAATCGTCCGCAGCCCAACACGCTCTGGCTCGACGATCTCTATATGAGCATCCCTGCATTGGCGCAGATGGGTAAACTCACCGGCAACAACCAATATTTTGATGATGCGGTAGCCCAGATCGAACTGTTCGGGAAACGGATGTTTGTTGCGGAGAAAAAACTTTTCATGCATGGCTGGGTGGAGGAAATGCAGGTGCACCCCACTTTCCACTGGGCGCGTGCCAACGGTTGGGCCATCATGGCCATGGCGGAATTG
Organism: uncultured Flavihumibacter sp.; assembly: GCA_946482545.1. The sequence goes on from CAMLRX010000007.1 coordinate 32,309, forward strand.
CTGGAAGTATTGCCCGAGACCCATCCCGGAAGAAACAAAGTACTGCAGTTGTTCCGCATCCATGCGGAAGGCATTTTGGCCATGCAGGATGGAACCGGCTTCTGGCACCAGTTGCTGGACCGCAACGATTCTTACCTTGAAACTTCCGCCACCGCCATCTACGCGTACTGCTTCGCCCGCGGCGTCAACAAAGGATGGCTCGATAAAAAAGCTTTCGCCCCGGCAACATTATTGGCCTGGAACGCTGTTTCCACCAAAGTGAACGGGATGGGGCAGGTGGAAGGAACCTGCGTTGGAACAGGCATGGCCTTCGATGCGGCATTTTATTATCACCGTCCCGTGAATGTGTTCGCGGCGCATGGGTATGGACCGGTGTTGTTGGCGGGCGCGGAAGTGCTTGAGTTATTGAAGACACATAAGTTTGAGATCAACGACAGTGCGCTGCAGTTGGTGGATTGAGGATAGTTCTTTTTGTAGATAAAAGAAGAGCAGAAGTATTTGAAAAGAATAAGCCCTCGCCAGGAATGGCGGGGGCTTTCGATTGTATTGCTTATTAAAAAAAGCTGTTGTTCATTTCCCTGGCGTCTCTTTCTCCACACTGGTGATGGCGCCTTTTTTACCTAAAGAACCAAGTTCCTCCACCAAACGAAGGTCTGTTGCATCGCGTTTCAGCGAAGCGCCCGCGTTTTTCAATACGTATTGGTAAGCCTCATCGGGTTTCAGCACAGGCACCTCGGGGTAACCGAATGGCTTTTCCCTCCAGGTAACCACGGTATACTTCTCTTTTGGAACCGGCGCACCATCCAGTTTGCCGTTTTTGTTGTCGTCAAAATAGTTTTGGTTGGCGTAGATATTAAAATTCTCATTGCCACGGCTGAAGGGGTCTGAATTGGTATCAGGGCCAGCGATGAAATAATTCCCCTCCACATTGGCGTAAGATTTTCCTTCCGACCCTCCGCCAAGAATATACGCTGCCACACGCCAGTTGTACACCACGTTGTTGATATACTGGTTTACACCCTTCACCTTGGGATTACGGGTATGATTGCTGGTGTAGAGGTTACGGATCAAACTGATGCCGCCGTTCGTTTGAATAAGCCCGCCTGCGGAATGAGAGAAAAGTCCTTCCGAGATAATGCAGTCCTGGATGGTCACATTTTTTACATCGCCACTCACGGAGAATGTTTCATCTCTTCCCCAGGAAACGGACAAGTGGTCGAAGATCATGTTTGAACCGTGCGAGATGGTCACGGCATCTGCGCCTTTATCGCCATTGATACCCATGCGGATCCTGAGGTACCGAACAATAGCATGGTCTGCCCCTGAGAAGGAAATACCGTTACCATAGAGGGTGATGCCTTCTCCCGGCGCCGAGGCGCCGTCGATGGTAATGTATGGCGCCACAAGGATTCTTTTGCCCACATGGATCGTTCCGGATACATCGAATACCACGATCCTGTGCGGCGCGCTCACCGCATCGCGGAAACTGCCCTTTCCGCTGTCGGCGAGATGGGTCACATGGTACACCGCACCACCTTTACCCCCTTTGGCAAAGCGGCCGAAGCCCTGCGCCCCTTTGAAGGCAAGTTCCTCCTCCTGCGCTGCCAGGTTTCCGGAAATCAGGCACAGGATTAAAAAAATCATCATTCGTGATCGCATAACGGACATATTAACGGATCGTATATTTAAGTCCTACTTCGTACTGCTGGTTCACCTGGTATTTATTCCTGCCGCTGTAGAAAAAGTTCACTTCGGCGGCTTCTTTCAGCATAAGGCCCACGCCTCCCATAATGTTTCCGGTACTTTGCCAGTAAATACCGGCATGGAAAGCGCCATCATATTCCACCTGGGTCGCGGCGGTGAAGATATTGGTGTGGTCGTAGAACATTTTATAAGCGAGCAGGGGCTTGATGTGCACGCGCTCGTTTTCCAGGTCGAACCGGTAAGAGCCCATCAGTTGTGCGATCGCGAGATCGGCTGAACGTTCATTTTGGGATTGCGACCATGCGCCAAGGTTATAAGCCGTTCCTCCAAAACTGAACCCCTTGCTTTCAAACACAGCGCCGAAGTCGCCATCGAAATTGATGGCCGATTCGTTCAGCGCTTTGCCGGTAGGATCCAGTTGTCCTTCATAAATCAGCGCTTCGCCATCCAGCCGCTCGTTGTAGAAATTCAGGCTGCCTCCAAGCCGCAGGCTGCTGCTTTCACTGAACTCCAGCGCATAAGCATAGCTGAGGGTGCCGGAATACCTTTGGAAGATGCCGCTTTTGTCGGAGGTGACCTGTAGCCCCGCGCCCATTTTTTCTGCGAAGCGCATATCGGCTGAAAGACTGACCTGTTCCGGTGCGCCTTCAAAGCCATTCCAGGACTTGTTGAGCAACCCGTAAAAGCGGGTCCCCTCCTTTCCCGCGAATGCGGGGTTCCAAAGAAATCCGTTCCTGTAATACTGAGATACAGGGTTGTTGAAAAAACGCTGCGCAAATACTTTATTCCCTGTTGTACAGGCTGTGAACAGCAGGATAGCAGCCATAAGCAATCGGTGATGTCTTTTCATAAAGCAATATTTTACACGTCCTACAGACGCGGATGAATTAATGTATTACGGTTACAGATCCTTTTATTTTCACTTCATTGTTGATGGACAGCACGATGTAATATGTTCCTTTAGACACGATTCTTCCATTCACGCGACCATCCCATTCGTTGCTGTACCCGTTTTTCTGGTAGATGAGTTTTCCCGCAGCATCAAATACCTGTAACCTGTTGTTCGGATATCCATTGATGTTTTTGATCACGAGCCTGTCGTTGATACCGTCTCCATCGGGTGTAAGCAGTTTGTTGTATTGGGCGGCGAAAGATTCATCCACATTCACCCATACACTTCGCTCCACCATACAACCCAGTGTTGTTTCCAGTTTGGCCACATACCTGGTGGAAATGCCGGGGTTAACCACAACGTTTCTTCCTGACACGGTGCTGATGGCAATACCGGGCGACCAGGTCACATTGCCGGCTGAACCTGTGGCGGTTAATTCCACCGATGCTCCTTTGCTGATGTTTACGTTTGGCGAAACGTTCAGCGTTGTATCCGTGCTGAAAGATACTGTTACGGTATTGGAGGTGTCGGAGGGGCAGGACTGTGCAGATACTGCTACGGCCCTGAAGTCTCCGGGCTGGTAAGAAAGCACAGCATTGGAGGAGGCGCCAGTTATTACCTGGCCATTGCGCAGCCACCTCAAACTTGCAGCATCTGCTCCCAGGGTGGTGGTCAGTTCAAAGCGGTCGCCGGCGCATACTTCGGTTGCGGGGGTGGAAATCACCGGAGCAGCGGGTTTCGTTCCTTCCACGGTAACGATAGCGGTTTGTGTTTGTTGGTTGCCGTTGTTATCGGTTACGGTAAGGGTTACTTCATTTTCACCGATGTCTTCGCAAGAGAAAACTGTTTTATCCAGGCCCATTTCCAGAATACCGTATACGTCGTTGCTTCCGTCGTTCACACTATCAGCCGTAATGGTGGCGGATCCTGAAGCATTGAGTGTAACGGAAATATTTTTGGTACGCGCCTCGGGGGGTGTAACATCTTTTCCTGTGGTGAATGTCCATACATCGCCCATCACCTTTTCGATATCAGAATTAGCCTGCACGCGCCAGTAGTACGTTGTTTCCTGTTGCAGGGTATCTACTGTGAAATGTGGATCGGCAATTTCTTTCGCGACCATGGTCATGTTGCCCGGGGCAGTACCGAAGAATACGTTGTAAGAAACAGCGGTACCGGTTTTATCGGACCAGGAAAGGCCTACAGCTTCCGGCTGCGCATCAGCGGAACCGTTACCAGGTGTGGGGCCTGACACTTTTTCCAATAGCGGAACAGCGTTTGCCAGCTTTTGTATGGCCGCTTCTGAAAGCGCGTAATTGTAGATGCGCACATCATCGAGCGTATCGCGGAAAGCCCTGTTCTCCATGGAATTTCCTATTAGAAGGTCTTTGGCCTGGCCGATGGAATTTTTTACGGTGGATTCGTCTCCCGAAACAGCCATTACGCCATTGATGTAAAGCCTGATCCTGCTGATCTCTTTATTTCTTACCGCAAGGATATGGGTCCAGCCTTTCCCGAATATATCATACGCTGAGTTCAGTGTAACTTTTACATCTCTTTTTGTTGTGCCATCATCAATAGCGAATGTAAGGTCCCGGTTATTCAATTGCAGGCCATACCATTTCCCAGTATTTGCCTCAAAAGAGCCTTTATGAAACAGGTACCTGTTGTATCCTTCATAAGCCGGCAGGCTCACCCACATGGAGATGGTGAAAGACCCGTCATCAAATTGTATCTGGTCGGCATGGGGTACCACGATAGCCCCATCGGTATTGAGGTTGCCGGAAATACCAGGATTGGTTCCGAAACCAAGTGCATTGCGGAACTTTCCTTCAATCCATTGCATCGATTGTAAATTCCGGATGGCACCATGGTTGGCATATACAGAACTATCGGTAACAACAGTGCCTGTATTCTCATCAAGCGCATAATGCGCCACCAATCCCCGGGGATAGCCTATTGAAAAACTCCACACATCTCCCTGTGTTGTACCCAGTACGCCTATGGCATCCACCCGCCAGAACACACTCGTTCCCGCAACCGGATCGGCGATGGGGAACATCGCGTCACTCACGGGAATACTGTCAACCACCAGTTGAAGATCATCTGTAGAATTGCCCATGAACAACTGGTACTTCCTGGTGTTGACCCCGCCTTGCCAGGTGAGTTTTAATGTATCGCTGTAACCATCTACTTTGGTATTGTGGTAAGAAGGACTGGCCGGTTTCTGCGGCAGCGGGCTTCCATAATACAAGGTTACAATCTCTTCGAAGCTGAGGGCATAATTGTATATCCGTAGTTCGTCCAGCATACCCTTGTAAGGAGAAGGCGTATTGGTGGAAGCCAGGAATTCGCGTTCCCCGATATTGCCGAGAATAAGCGCCGAGGGCTCGCCGAAACCATACAGCGCTTTTGTTACATTGCCTTCACCGCTCAGCGTTCCGTTGTTATACACACGGAGTTTACGGGCCGCACTGTCGTAGATGGCCACCACATGTACCCAATCATTCACGAAGAAAGGTGTACCGCTGATCTGCAGTTCGTCCTTTCCGCCGGGGCCGCTGTTCCTGTCGTTGTCATCATCCAGGGCGAAGCGGAATTGTTTGTTTTTGAATTCTATGTTGAATCTTTTGCCAGTTGCGCCGGTAACATCGTTTTTAGAGATCGAGCCTTTACACAGCAGGTAGGCGCTGGAATTGTTATCTGGCGGCAATAGTGAAGCATCCGCTTTCATCCAGAAAGAGAGGGAGAAAGAGCTTTTGTCCAGGAAAAGCTGGTCCTGGTTGGGAATACTCACCACGTACCTGTTCATATCGGCAGAAGCGAAATCGAGTGCGTTTTTCTTTTTACCGGGAATACGGATGCTTTGGTCATCATCATCCAACCCGAGGATACCGTGGTTTTGATAGGTGGTAGAGTCGATCACTTCGTTGCCTTCACCTGTTTCGTCAAAGCTCCAGTAGCCCACGAGTCCTTTGGGTATTTGTTTCGCGGTTCGGAACGACCACACGTTACCTACCGCACTGCCTTTATCGTTTAAGGCATCCACTCTCCAGTAATACGTTGTGTTGTCGGCCAACCCGGTAGCTTCCCAGGAAGGCGTGGCGGAATAGCTGATTTCTGCTTTTTGCTGAAGACCGGTCGGCGAGGTTCCGAAGAACACCACATATTTCGTGGTATTGCTGCTGCCAGACCATTTTAAGGTGATATTGCCATTCACGATGCCCGCGAACTGGTATTGATGGGCCGGCGCTGGTATTGAAGCCAGTTGTGGTGCAGTGGGAACGGGTGGGGTTTGAACGGAAGCGGTATTGCTGAATGCCGATGATTCCGTGCCGGAAAGCGCTTTCACCCTGTAGTAATACACCACATTGGGTATTAACGCGTTTTCGTCGGTATAACTTGTAGCGTTGGCTGCAGTTTGCGTCACCGCCGTAAAATTGATGCCGTCGGTGCTGCGTTCTATAGAGAAGCTGGTTTCGTTGTCCGAGTTGTCCGTCCATGAAAGTGTAACCGCGCTGGAAGGCGTGGGCAATTCATTGGAAGTGGCAGAAAGTGTAAGCGCTGATGGCGGCTTTACAAAAGCTGGGGGTTCGGTTTTTACAATACTATTGATGTACACTTCTATATTGAGGTACTGCGGTGCTGCTGTATTGAACGCGACTGCATCTGCCGGGTTGTTCTTATCGAGGCCATTAGCATCTTCCCAGGCATCGGGCATCCCGTCTTTATCGGTATCCGCGGGTGCGGGTGCGCCGAATACTGTGCCCAGTCCGCCATTGGTGAGTGGCAGGTCTGTTTCACGGTACACATAAATTCCTTTTGTTCCTTTCGATTTCACTTCATCCACCAGCAGTTCATCCACCTGGTCGCGGCGCGGATACCACGCGCCAACACTGTCACAAATCCACTGGTAAGCCTGTGCGGCATTCATGGACGGGGTGGCTGCGGGGTAGGGAAAGGGTTGGGTTTTGAACGCATCACCCGAAATGCCCGGATAACCCGTGGCATCAAAAGGCACCTCCGCGCCGTCCAGCACACCATTTCTGTTGTTGTCGAAAAAGTTCCCGGAGCCGAAAACATTGAACGTACCCGTTCCCCTGGAAAATGGCGTTGTTTTGGAAGGAGGCGTTAAGGGCCCGCTCATGAAGTAGTTGTTGAGGATGTTCACTTCTGAAACACCGGAAGAGCCCCCCATGATGTAGGCATCGCCCGACTGGGAATGGCCATAGGTATTGCCGTGATTTCCCCAGTTGTACACCACGTTGTTCACGAATTCGTTCACGCCTTTTACTTTGGGATTCCTTGTTTTATTGCTGATGTAAAGGTTCCTGATCAGACTTACTTTTCCGCCATCGGGTGTTTGAATAAGTCCGCCCGCGGAATGGTTTTCCCTGTGCAGGCCCTGTCCGATAATGGAATTCTGCACCGTGATGTTATCGGGCGATTCGTTTTTGTTGTCCCAGTTGATGGAGAAGTTTTCATCCATTCCCCAGGTAATGGACATGTGGTCGAGGATGATGTTTCTGCCGTTGGAGAGGCCCGAAGCATCATTCCCCGAGTTGCCGGTGGCCCCCAGCCTGATGCGCAGGAAACGGCAGATGGTATTACTGGCGTTGGAAAAGGTTACTCTTTTATTGAACAACACAATGCCGTCGCCCGGAGCTGTTTGCCCGGCGATGGTCACATTTTTTGCGATGGTCACATTAGATTGAAGGTTAATGATGCCGCCCACGGCAAAAACCACGAACCTTCCGGGCTGGCTCACCGCATCGCGGAACGAGCCGGGACCATTGTCGTTCAGGTTGGTCACAACATATACGGATGGATTGGCGGCGCCTCTTGCGCCAGTGGCAAAGCGACCGAAACCTTCCGCGCCGGGGAATGCCGGCGTTTGTGCCTGGAGTTGCAGGAATCCGGGTAATAAGCATGCAAGGCTAACCAGTTTTTTAAAGTGGTTCTTTCCGGCAGCAATCGTTCTTGTTATCATAAAATCAGTTAAGGGTTGTCAATTTTCTATTCCCATCTGAAAGGAAGAAACCAGTTCTCCCTGCTCATTAGTTTGGTCCGGGCCGCCGAGGCATTGGGATTATTTTCCTTCTGCAGCTTGGCGTAAACTTTATCTGCAAGAAATGCAGGGTCATTTCTGCGCATTGCTATCCTCAGGAGCGTGGGCCATCTTTTTCCTTCAAAGGCCAGTTCTCTTGCAGACTCTTCCACGATCTGGTTTTCGATGAGCAGGGTACTGTCGCCCGTCAGCGTCTGGGGATAGAGATAGGCCCTTCCCCTGATGCCTGCGTTCATGCTCCAGTCTGCAATAATGAGTGGGTTATCGCTTCTTCTCGCGTCAAAATCGTAGGGGAAGCCCATGTTGGTGATGCGTCCGGGGTAAGTGATGAGTCCGTCGTTCACGAGCGTGTAGGCCAGCAAATGTTTATTGTCGCGGTTGGCGGCTTCGGCAAAATCCAGGTGCAGGTTGGCGGCACGGTACAGGAACCATTTTCCGTTTTTAACAAAAAGATCTGTGGGCATGTAGGTATCCGGGTTCAGGTAGTTGTAGAGGTATTTCATTACCACGGGCTGCCCTGCCAGGTCGTTGTAACTGAATTTTTTTCCGCGTGCGTCGTAGGGCAGGTTGTTCTTCTGCAATTGCGCGTTCCAGTTGTCCATGGCTTCCTGCGATGGCTTCAGCAGGTATTTTCCTCCTCTGTTGGAGAACAGGTTGATGAAGGGGTTTTCAGGTTGGAAGCCGGAACTGAAGGGCAGGAACCAGATGTGTTCACGGTTGAACAGGTTGTCCTGGCCGCGGGCGAAGATGGAGCGCCAGCCCTGTGCATTGTTGTTCACCAACATGTTTTCGTCCAGTTCACGGTACCGGTAGTAGCCCACCGCGAGGTCGTTGTTATCGCCTTTCGAACTTCCGTTCAGCCTGTAATTGTACAGATCGCCGGTACCGGTTTCCATCACCTGTTTCAGTTCTGCGGCGGCCTTCCGGTATTCTCCTTTCCAGAGGTACAGTTCACCGAGCAACACTCTTTTGTTGATAAAGAATTTCTGGGTATTGTAGCCATCCACGGTGGTAACCACACTGGAGCCGGTGGGATATGGTTGCATGGAAGGAAGGGACTCCATCGTTCTGATAAGCTCATCGATAAGCTGGGTGAATTCGATGCGCGGCATCAAACCAACGTTCCTGATGTCTTCCACTGTTTTAAAAGGATCGGTCACATAAGGGACCTTTCCGAAATGAATCCCTACCTGGAGATACACCCAGCAGCGAAGGGCCGCCAGGTCGGAATAACGCATATTGTACTGGTCGTTGTTCAGTTTCTTCTCTGCGAGCATCTGGTTGAAGTGGTACATCACATCATTGCAGTTCTGGATCACTTCATAGTAAGGCCGTGGATTGGCGTAGGGGTTTCCTTCTTCTACATGGTGCTCATTCAACTGGCGCAACGCCTCATCTGCATTGTTTGTAGTGGAAAGCAGGTCTGCCCTCAACTCATTCAGGATGATATTAGATTCCGCGAGCCGTGTAAATTTTCCATATACGCCCATTACAGCGGCATCGGCATCGAATACATTGTTGTAAACGTCGTTTTCTTCCAGCACATCTTCGGGTTCCGCTTCCAGCAACTTAGAGCAGGAGGAGAAAGCGGTGCACAATGCAATTACCGCCAGGGTATGTTTTGAATATTGAAAGAACTTTGTCATCGTTCGTAATTGAGTGATGTAAAAATTAGAGCCCCAGTTTGATGCCTGCCTGTACACTCCGGAACTGCGGTTCCATCATGGCATCCACGCCCATGCCGAACAGACCGGAGGCCGCGCCGAATTCGGGGTCAAACCCTTTGTACTTCGTTGCGGTAAGGAGGTTGTTGCCCGAGAGGTACACTACAGTATATTTTAATGCGCCCGGTCTGATGGGAATATTGTAGGAAACAGATAATGTACGGAGCCTGATGTATGAAGCGTCTTCAATCCACCGGGAGGAGAAGCGGGCATTTCCGGAGGGGTCGCCCCATGCGGCACGGGGCATATTGGTTTGGTCACCATCGTTCCGCCACCTGTTCATCACGGCTTTGGTCTGGTTGGCATAGCCGTCCATCGATTCCAGTTGTCTGCGGGTATAGTTGTAGGCATCATTTCCCTGGGAGAAAGTCACCAAAGCCTCTAGGTTCCAGTTGCCATACACGAGCCCGGTGTTGATGGCCCCGAAGAAGTCGGGGTTAGGGTTGCCGATCACTTCACGGTCGGCAGCATCAATTATATTGTCTCCGTTGGTATTATTAAAACGAATGTCTCCGCCCTTGAACGGCGTTAATTCACCTGCTTCATTCCTGAAGCTGAGCGCTGTGGCTGCTGTTCCGCTGGCAAAAACGCCATCGGCCCTGTAACCATAGAAAGCATTTGGCGCTCCGCCAACCCGGGTAATGTAGGAGCCGCCTGCATAGTCGGTAACAATGGCATCCATTGGCAGCGTGGTTACTTCAGACTTATAAGCTGAGATGTTGAAACCCAGGTCCCATTTCAGTTTCTTTCCATTCAATATCCTGCCCTGCACCACCGCTTCCCAGCCCGTGGTTTTCATGGCGCCTGAATTGGTAATATTGTATTCCATTCCGGTAGCGGCAGGAGCGGGTTCATAAACGATCATATCATCGGTTTTCCGGTGGTAAGCATCAAAGCTGAGGGAAAGTCTTTCGTTCCATACACTAAGGTCGATGCCGGCATTCAACCGCGTGTTGGTTTCCCATTGGAGCGCTTCGTTGCCGGCGTTTCCACGTACCAGCCCCTGAACACCCAGCAGGTTCTGCGACACATAATACCTGCGTGCGGTGAAGTTGCCGATGTCGTTATTGCCCGTGATACCAGCCGATGCGCGTATTTTCAACAGGTCTATCCATGTTGCTGCTTCCATGAAATTTTCGGAAGATGGCACCCAGGCCAGGTCAAGCGATGGCATGAGCGGATAATTCCTGTTGCCAAGGCGAACCACGGCGCCACCGGCGGCCTCCCGACCGAACCTGGAAGATCCATCAACAGCGAGGGAGAACGAAGCGAGGTATTTGCCCCTGAAGTTGTAGTCTGTGGTGAAATAAGTATTCATCCACGAAGAATTGCCGAGCGATCCGCCCACGCGTCGCAGCGCATTCGCGCCGTATCCCACACCGGTAAGTTTGTCTGTTGCTGAGTTAAACCCGTAAATATAATCCTGCTCTGAGTCGATGGTGTTGTACCGCACACCCAGCCTTGCCGAGAAGTCATGCACATTATTGAACACCTTCTGGTACGCGATCCTGCTGTCGTTGTATACGCTGAACATCCTCACCACCTGTGCACCGGAGCGGTTAACGGCAACGGCGGTTTCCAATGTATCTGGTACCACGCCAAGGCCTGGTACAAAGAAGGTTTCCCGCACCTTATCCATTGTAACTGCCAGTGTGGAAGCCAGGGAAATATGATCGGATAATTTGTACCCGAAGTTGATGGCGCCCAGGAAGCGGTAGTTCTTGTTGTCGGCCATCATGTTCCTGGTAAGCGCCACCGGATTACTTGTTGCAAATACATCTGCCGCGGCCAGCGTGGGAGAGAAAACACCGCTGTTGTTCACATCGTTGGTGGTAAGAAATGGCGCTTTTACCAAAGCGGAATACAACGGGTTGGTGGTGGTGGAAGTTCCCAGGTCCTTCAGTTTCTGCTCATTAAAAGTGAAGCTGATATTGGTGTTGGCCGTAAGGCGCTGACTGAGGTTAAAGTCGGCGTTAAAGCGTACGTTGTACCTTGTTAAACCGGTATTCGTAATTACGCCCTGGCTCTTCATATAACCCAGCGACAGCGCGTATTTCGCGATGTTATCGCCACCCGTTACTTTCATGTACGCGTTCTGCGAGGTATTGGCCGATAACACCTGGCGCTGCCAGTCCTGGTTCCCCTGGTAGCGGTAAAACTCCGTATTCGTTGCGGGGTCGTTGTTCATATAGGGCAATGCGCTGATCTCATCCGCGTTTAGTCCCTTCGATTGCAGCATTTCAGAAAGATAGGTTCTGTAATCACCCTTGCTCATTACAGGAAGGTTTTCAGGCGCGAAACTGGTACCGCCAAATACGCTTACATCTATACGCGTAGCCTCCTGCCGGGCCCTTGCTGTGGTGATCAGGATCACGCCGTTCGCGCCCCTGGTACCATATTGGGAAGCGCCTTCTTTCAGCACGGTAATATTATCAATGTCTTTTACATCAATAAAATTCAGGGGGTTGTTGAAATGATTGGGCATGAGCGAAGTACCATAACTCTGTACATCGAATACCACGCCATCTATCACAAATAAAGGCTGATTGGTGGCGTAAAGCGATGAGAAGCCCCGCAGTAAAAGATTGGCACCGATACCAGGGGTACCTGAACGGCGTATCACCTGCAATCCGGCGAGTTTTCCCTGGAGATAATTATCAGGCGTTTCGCCGATAACGCCCGGGGTTCCGTTGGAAACCACCGATCCTGAAGCGCCTGCCAGGTTTGCCCTGTTGTAAATCCTGTCGTTAATGGTTACTTCATCAAAATAAGATTGAAAAGCACCTTCATACAATGCTGTTCTTATCGTTTGCCGTCCACGAAGCGCGAGTATCTTTGATTGAAATCCATCGCCGGCGATGGAGATGGACACCGAATAATCAGGCACCTCCAGCATAAATTTTCCTGTACTGTCCGAGATGGCCGCGCTGGCGTTCTTATACGTAATCCTTACGCCGGGTAAAGGCTTGCCTGTTGCAGCATCGGTCACTTCACCGGAAAGGGTTTTCCATCCTTTCTTTTCAGCCATTGGTTCTTTTTCAGCCCGCTTTTTTTCCTGCGAAAAAACAGGTGTTGTACCGCAGCACAATGCCAGTCCGATGATCAGAGACCAACGGAAGTTCGTACCGGTGAGCTTATATTTTTTTGCGTACATAATTTCTTTTTTTCTCATTTTATTGAACCGGAACGAACCTGATATAATCCAGTGTAAGGTTAAGGGGAATGCCGCTGGAGGCGGAAGCCGGGGCACGAAGCCGGATGCGCTGTGTGGCCGGATTCACGATATACGATTGTCCATCTGGCGTTGATTCAGGATGCGACAACTTCCAGTTGTATTCGTTTAATGTATATTCCCCGAGTAAGATTTCTTCATACTGTAATGGCGCTACTTTCTGGGTAACATTGAATGCGGGGGTGAAGAGCCCGTCTGCCGTATAAGGCCCCACCTGCAGCAACTGGGTAAGGGTTGAATCCGTACCGTAAGCGTCATCTGCCTGGCCCGAAAGCACCCTGTCGCTGAAAGCGACCCAATACACCCTGTATTTTGTAGTGAACAGGTTGTTGGTGCGGTAATCCACAAAATAGTTCGCGCCTGAAGAGCCTAGGTTCAGGTAAATATCTTTGAAGGTATTCCCGGTATTGGGATTCTTTCTTTCCCTGTACATGATCTTTGTGAGGAACCGGTCTTCCATGTTACTTACCGCGAGGGGAACTTCACCCTGCACGATGAATGAAGGGATTTTTTCCGTGATGTCCGTATCCAGTTGGTTCACCACATACACAATGCCATTGCTCACTTTACGCGTCTCCACAATATTGCCGCTGTTTACAGGTATCCGCACCATGAACCTGGAATACAATGCCTGCTGCAACTGGTTCGGCGTGTACAACCCGCGGATGGCGAGATCCTTCACCACGTTCCACGAAGCGTTGGCTTCCGTGATGGCGGGATCCGTGCTGTTAAAGTAAGGACGCTGCTCTTGTGTGGCAGACTGGTAAGCGTTGTTGTTCAGTACCACATAAGTATACAGACTGTCTTCATTGGCGATGTCGTAAACTTTGGTTCTGAAAGTATTAATTGTTACAATACCGGTATTGGGTTTGTAAACGGGGTCACCTGTAGCGGGATTGATGCTGTCGAGTTCCGCCAGTTCTGGGTCCTGGGACTGGTAATTCAGCGCTGCGATGTAGTTGTTCTGTTCGAAGCTGCTTTTGGTTTGTTCAATGAACTCCCAGATACTGGGCTGCGGTGCGATGAGTTTGTCAACGATGTGCAATACACCATTTTTTACGGCAACATCTTCCTTCGTGATGTTGGCGTCGTCGAATTTTTTATCGTGCGCGAAAATACGTTTGCCGTTCAGCAACCGCACGCGTATGGAATCGCCGGCCATTCTTGTAAAGACCACTTCGCCAGAAATATGATTTTCCATATACCGCCTCAGTATGGCGGAATCGGCGGTAATACTCGAAGGAAGTGTTTCCAGCGCAGTGTTGGAGGGCGCCCAAACGGTGTAACTTCTTTCGCCTGACAGTTCGCGGTCGAGCCCGGTTTTACGCAGGTATTCATTGAACAGGGAAAGGGAGGATTCTCCGGCCATGTGTTCTGTAAGGGTTTCCCGGAGGGCATTGTCCCGCAAAGCGATATGGTCATCCCATTTTCTACAGGCCTGAGCGCCCGTCAGGAGGAGGGCCGCACACAACAAGCGGTATTTATTTTTCAGCAGCATTTTAAAAGATTTATGAACATGGGCCTATTGCCATTCTAATTATTTACAATCCATATTCTATGGTACCGTCAGGGTTGAACCTGGGCCTTGTCTGGTTCATGCCTACCGGGATAAAGTGCACCATATCGAAGTTGCAGTCGGCATTGGAGCCTGATACGAGGTCGAACCTGAGTTTGTGCCTTCCGGTTTGTCGCACGTCCACTATGCCAACGAGTCTTGACACGGTAGAACCGCTTTTTCTGGCGGCGCCTGCCCACCATTTCCAGCCGAGGGCCTCCATCTCCGCTTCGGCCTCGGCCGGCGGGTTGATTTTGGCGATCTTCTGCGCAAAATTGATCAGTGCATTGGTGAGGGGAACTGAGTCGAAGGAGGCCTGCACGGCAGTGGCGGTAGAGTTTTGTGTGTAATAGCCGAACCATACTTTATACCTTCCCTTTACAAGTAGTGGTGTGGTAAATTCAATCCAACTGTTGCTCTGGCAGGTACCCAGGCTGTTCGTATTGCTGGAACTTCTTCCCATACCTACCTGCCAGTAGTCCCCTAGGTAACCCTGCACGCCGTTCCTGTACTTGAGGCAACTTCTTTCCCATTTTACATCTTTGAAAGCGTTGCCATCGGCATAGTCAAACAGGTAAGTCTGTTTTCGGTACACATTGCTGAGGCGCGTAAGTTCAGGCACTGCCGCGCACAGGTCCCAGTAAACGGGGAAAGGATTTCTTATTTTGATGGAAAGGTGGGCCAGGGCTTTGTGTACCACTCCATTTGTTGCGGAACGGTCGCTGCCGGTTTGGTCCAACAGGATGCCCGGTTCTGTAACCACACCGTCAATGGTACTGTACTGGTCCTCGTTCAGCAGCACCTGTTTGTTGATGAATTTGTTGGTGATCACTTCCAGGGGAACCATGGTTTCGTGTGCGCTGGACAATACGATATCGGCCAGGTATTTTACCTCAGGCAGAATATGGTAGGCAACGTAGAGGTAAAGGCTGTCAGCAGGGTTTTTAGGATCCCCTGTATTGTTATAGCGCGCCTTCAGGTCAGCGTAGTTTACGATGCCTGTATCCAGCAGCGCCTGGTTGGTTTCTCCTATCAGCGTGTACCATTTTTTCCCGGTGCCTGAAGTAGCCTGGTTCAGCACATCGTACCAGCCTGTTTCTTTCAGCGCCTGGGTAAATATGGAATAGTCCGTGTCTTCTTCCACCAGTTGTGCCACAGATTTTACGGCAGGCGTGAGTACATGGTCTATCACCTGAATGATGCCGTTTCCGGTTTTGAGGTTTGCGTCAACCACGTTGGCCTGGCGGTTCACGCGGTAAGAAGATATGCCATCTGTATTCTCAACACCGGTTACGAGGTATTGCCCGAACATCGTCATGGCCGATAACTTTCCATCGTTGAATTCACTGGTTAACACTTGTTCTTCCAGGAGGTGAAAGCGGAGCATATCCCTTACCTGCTGCTGGTCGAGCTGAGCGAGGCTGTTTTTCCCCTGTTGTTTCAGGTAAGCATCCATGGCTTCGTTGGTGGGCGCAAACAAAGTATAGGTGCCATAAGCGTTTAAGAAAGGCTGGTATTCTGCTTTCTCTACGGCTTCCACCAGCAGGCTGAAGCGCCCGGTAGAGTCCTTTTGCAGGAATGCCAGTATGTTTACATCGTCTGTGGTGGTTTCCCTTAAAGCTGTTTTTTTACATCCCGGAACGGTGATAAGGACGGTTCCTGTTAGCAGCGCCAGGATCATGAAAAAGATTTTTTTCATAACAAGCATTGGTTAGGTTATTTATAGAAGGGGTTCTGAACAAGATTTTTATTGGTCTGCAACTCATATTCGTAAATGGGAAAATAGTGGCTGTTCTTATCCCTCAGTTTTGCCTGTGCGGTGCGCACCATATTAGAGGGAACGATCTGCGCCACCATATCGAGGAGGTACTCCAGTTTTTCGTAGTTATTTCTTTTCGCGTAGCGGAGCACATCGAACCATCTTTTTCCTTCAAACATGAATTCTCGGGCCCTTTCATCCAGGATGAAAAGCGTTACTTCATCTTTATTGGTGGGGTCGGGCAGGAGGTCGGTAGCAGGCAGGGCTGTGGCTCTGGTCCTGATCCTGTATACAAGTTCCAGGGCCTCTTCTCCCCTGTTTAACTGAGCCAGGGCTTCAGCTTTCATCAGCAGGATATCGGCGAAGCGGTACACAAACCAATGGGTGTAGGAGTCGTTTGCTGAAATCAGGACCTGGTTCGATGCGCCCACGTATTTCCAGATCATATTGTCTTCCGCGCGTACGGAAGCCAGGTCGGCACGAATGTCTTTTTGCAGGCCTTGCGGATCCGTGGAGTACATGAGGTCCATCACTTTGTTGGCGGCGAGGAACCTGCGGTTGCTTACGGCGAACATATTGTAAAAGGAGTTCAGCTTCTGGTTATCGAACTGGAACTCGAAAATAGATTCGTTGGAGTTGCCGTTTCTATAGAGTGTTCCGAACCAGGCGGCGCTGTTGCCGATCAGTCCGAACCTTCTGCTGTTGATCACTTTGTCGCATGCGGTAAGGCATAACTCATAATTTTCCATCCACAGGTGCACATCGGCCTGGAGCGCATTGATGGTGTACCTGGTGATTCTTCCCTTGTCTGTGGGGCCCGTTCCATAAGTGGCAGGGGCCGCGGTTTCCGCTTCGTTGAGGTCCTTCAGCACCTGTGCGAGCACTTCTGCCTGCGTTGATTTGGGACGGGTCTCAATCTGCTCGTCGCTGGAAGTAGAAGTGAGTTTGAGGGGCACTTCTCCGAAACTTCTCACAAGGTAGAAATACATCATGGCCCGGAGCGCTTTGGCCTCGGCGAGGAACGCGTTGAGTTGTTCCTGCGACAATGTTTTATCCGATTCCATTACTTCCGGTGCAAAATCCAGGACAGTATTGCAATAGTTGATGGTGCGGTAAATCGATCTCCAGTTCACAATGGTATTGGTGGAAAGCGTATTCACATTCATCACGTCAAACTCTTCGTTGGTGGTACCCAGGGAAGGCGCCAGCATGTCGGCACGCAGTTCTCCCCACAAGAAAAGGATTTCCGCCAGTGGTTTATCGCTGCCGTTGGGATCGCCCAGCAGGGAGCCGTAGCATCCGTTGATGGCGGCCTGAATGTCTTCTTTGGTTTTCCAGAAATCTTCCCGGATGATACCGTCGTTCGGCTTCAGCTCCAGCCATTTGCTGCAGGAACTGAAGAGGAAGGCTGCTGTTATAATGCAGAATAAATATTTCATCATAAAAAGATTTAGAAGGAGGCTGTAAGTCCGAGGGTAAGCATTCTTACGGGCGGTGTCATCGAATTGTCTCTCGCTACGCGGAATGGATCGCTGCCCCTTACGCTTACTTCCGGATCCTGACCGGTGTACTTCGTCCAGGTAATGAGGTTTTCGGCAGTAATATAGCCGCTCATATTTTTGATCTTTAGTTTGTCGATAGCGCTTTTAGGGAAAGTATAGCGCAGTGTTACTGTTCTGAAACGCAGGAAAGAGCCGTCTTCCACATACCTGCTTGATCCGAGCCAGTTGTAGCCGCTGGCATAGAGGGCGCGTGGTATATCCGTTTCATCGCCGGGTTTACGCCACCTTCTCAGCACCGCGGTACTCTGGTTATTGTAACCGTACATATTGGTGCTCAGCATTTGAGTGCCATTGATAATGTCGTAATCGTACCTGAAGTTGAAGAATGTGGAGAGCCTAAGGTTCTTTTTGTATACGAAGTTCAGCCCGAAGCCTCCGGTAAAAAGTGGGTTGCTGTTGCCGAGGTACACAATATCCTGGTAGTTGATGTTTCCATCTTTGTTGATGTCTTCGTAAGCGGCGTCACCGGGTTGAAAAACATAATCGGTGGTGGGGTAGTTAAACCGCATGTAGAGTTGCTGGCCGTTCGGTCCGATGATGGGCTTTCCGGAGATGTCGGTAGCCAGTGTCGCGTTGAGGTCAGTATACACACCGCTGGATCTGTATCCGTAAAACGACCCGAAGGGATTGTTGATCTGGAGGAAGGTCATGTATTCTCCGTTCTGATTGATATTGCCTCTCTCGATGGGATAGAATTCTGAAATTTCCCGGATCATGTTCACGTTCCGCGCGATGTTCATGTTTACTTCAATCGCCCAGTCGCCCGCTTTATACGGTGTGGAGAACACGGCCACTTCGAAGCCCTGGTTGTCCATGGTACCCACGTTCATGTCTACCCTGTCGAATCCGTTTACAGAACCGATCTGCAGGCCGGGGAAAAACAGGTCCTTTGTTCTGTTGCGGTAGAATTCCACATCCATGGTAAGCCTGCTCTTAAAGAGGGAAACGTTGACCCCGGTGTTAAAGCCGTGGATGGTTTCCCAGGACAGGTTCTGTAACTCCATCCTTTCGGGGATCACCGCACCCTGGCCCATATAGTTCCAGTTGAGGTTATCGTAGGTATTAAAAAAGCTGTAATCGTTCCGTGGCGCGTTGCCTGAAATACCATAGCTGAGCCGGAAGCTGAGGTCGTCGAGTTTCCTGCTGAATCTTTCCATAAAGCGTTCTCCGGATAACCTCCACCTGGTGGATACGGAGGGAAAGAGGCCGTATCTGTTACCGGAGGCGAGCCTGGAGGTGCCATCGCCGCGTAATCCTACGTTAACGATATACTTGTCGTTAAATCCGTACTGTGCGTTGAGGAGGGCGCTGGCGTTCCTGGTCTGGTTCGTTCTGGCGGCCACGTTGGTACCGGCAGAAGTGATCCTGGAAGGAACCGAAGGATCCTGGAGGTTAGACGAAGCCGTATTGGTGGCGAGTGTTTGAAAGGAGATGCCTTTGTTGTCGTAGGTCATCATGTTCAGCAGGGCAGTAAGCGAGTGTTTGCTGTTTTTTATTTCGGGGGTATAAATGAGTTGTGTTTTCGTTTGTACGTTGAAGCCGTCGTTGTCGCCATCGTATGCTCTGTTCACTACGTTTTCTGTCCAGGGTCTTCCTGTGGCGATCTGTGGCAGGAAGCTTTTGTTTTTAACGTTGTTGATGTCGAACTGAACATCGAATGTCGCCTGCAGCACATTGGGCACAATGGAATACTGCATGTTGAACTTGGGCGTCACCCTTTCTGTAAGAATTTTGTTGGTGGCGGTAGAGGCCATGGCAACCGGGTTATAAGTGCCAGCGTATTGTCCCTGTATGTTTTGCAGCGGAGAGAAAAAGTTTGGCGTACGGTTGCCGAACTCATCGTATTCGAATATGCCCATGTTGGGCATTTTCACGTAGGCGATGTTCCGTACGTTATCGTTGAAATTCCGGGCATTATCGGTGTGGGCGTAAGACACATCCGTTCTGATGCGGATTCTGTCGGATACAATATAATCCAGGTTAATGCGTGTGGTGATTCTTTTCAGGTCAGTTCCGATGGTAACTCCTTTCTGGTCGGTAAATGCCACGGATGCGAAGTAGCGGGCCCTTTCACCGCCACCCTGCATGGAAACGTTGTGGTCCATGATGTTGCCGGTGCGGGAAATGGCATCCACCCAGTTGGTATTGTTGCTGTAGTTGTAATACCAGTAAGGATCGTTGGGATCGAATTTGAATTCGTTCACCGTTTGTGTGTTAAGGGGTATTCCGTTCCTGTTCATGAAAGCTTCCGGTATGAGTGTGGAATACTGGTCGCCATTCAGCATAGGAATGGCTTTGGGCTGTAGTTGCAAAGTGCCTTTGAAAGTATAGGTAAGCTGGGGTTTTCCTCTTGTACCTCTTTTGGTATTGATCACGATAACCCCGTTTGCCGCACGTGCGCCCCAGATAGCGGTGGCCGCGGCATCTTTCAGTATCGTGATGTCTTTAATGTCCGCGGGCGCAATATTAAGCAGGTTCGCATATCCCTGATCGTCAGCGGTACCGAAGTTAAAGTCTGTTGGAATCTGGGTTTCATAAGGCATTCCATCTACAACAATAAGTGGTTCATTGGAAGAGTTGATGGAAGATGTTCCCCTGATCCTGATCTGCATGCCGGCGCCGGGATCGCCTGAATTGGCGGCAATATCCACACCAGACATTCTTCCCTGCAGGGCCTGGTCAATAGAAGTTGCCTGCATTTCTTCCATGGCCTTGGCATCAATTTTTGACGCGGCAATGGTAAGGTCGCGTTCCGCTATCGGCAACATTCCGTTGTCTACTTTTTTACGTCCAATCACCACTACCTCTTCAAAATCCTTAGTACTTCTGTCAAGAGTGATGTTAAAAACCCTTCTGCCGCCAATGGTCACATTTTCTACAGAAGTGTATCCGATAATGGAGAAGCTCAATTTGTTTTTTGGGTTGGAAACCCTGAGTGCAAAGTTGCCCGCAACATCGGAGCTAACGCCCTTTATCACCCGTTGTTCAGCGTCTACTTCAGTAATACTTACATCCTGAAGGGGTTTTTTATCCCGGTCCAGTATTTTGCCCGTCACCATTACGGGATCCTGTGCCAGGGCCGAAATGCTTATGGTGAACAGCAGCGCCATCCCCATGATCATCCTGGTAAAAAATAGCGTCATTGGTTGGGTTTTAGGTTTTTGTTGTTGTGGCGTGGCCCAGGGTGTATTAATTATCATTGTATTTGAGGTAATCGTTGATAAGATGGATCACACTTCTGTTCGAGAGGTGATTGCTTTTTTCAGGCACAACCTGGGCCGCTTTCCCAAAGTTGTCTACCAGCGACAACTCACCGGGACTATTCACAATGGTAACACGAACCCCCTGCCCCACGGCATTCTTGAGCAGGGTCTCCAGCGATCCGGCTACCATTCCATCCGGCACCACCGTCTGGCTTGCCAGAATATGGTATTGCAGGAACTTTCTTACCAGGAGTTTTCCGGGTTCATCGGAAGGGTTGAAGTTGGGCGTTTTGGATGGGGCTGTACCGGTTCCCGGCAAAAGACCATCATTCACCGCCTTTAAAATCGCCGCATTGGAAGGAACAAACATGGTGGAGAAGCCGCTTATGCCCAGTACCCCTTGCGTGGAAGGACTGTAAGTATTGGCAGAATTGATCAGGTAGTTGTAAAAATGACTGAAATCCGATTCAGGCTCCGCCGCCAGTTTCTGCAAATGAAAGCCAACCTGTTTATCAGAAAATACCGGCAACTGGTTAATAAAATAGACTTTCCCGTTGGTAGCCGTTTTAACACTATCCACCTGCGCTACTTTCTCCTGGTCCTCCAGGCCGGCGGTAACAATGGTGTTGTTCCGGAATCGGATGTAATCTCCTTCCGTACCCGCACTTCCGGACTTCACAATATTCTCGCCCGAAAGATTTTCCAGCAATTGTTTGTAGGGATCAAAAAAGACGCAGGTTCTTATGATTCTTTCCAGTCTGTCGTTCACGCCATTGGTGGTGGTGGAACCGCCGGGCGTGGCGCGGTATTCAAACTGGCTTTTAGAAACGTTGTACAAATAACCGGCCTCCGCAAAAACCTGGTCTGGGATCATCAGGATGTTCACGGGAACGTTGGATTTGGCCACCAGCAGGTTCAGCCCTGTAAAATTCAGTAACCTGGTCATCATGGAATAAGCCGGGTTCAGGTAAGCCTTACTGTAAACGGTGCTGAAAATATCCGACTGCTGCACTTTCGTGGTACCGTACACAAATCCGTTGCTGAGTATTTTCCTGTCGAATACATCGGCCGCGGGATCAAACCGCGCAGGCTCCGTAAACTTGTTCCGGGTAACGGCGAACTTGGAAGGCCATACAACGGTGGGGAACAAATGCGAATTTAAAAAATCAGCGATCACCTCAACCGGCATCTGGTCAAGAGAAGGATAGTACTCACACAATACATTCTTCACAAAATTGTCTACCGCTTCGTTGTTTGGAATGAAGAGTGTCCAGCAATCTTTCTGGCCATCGTTATCTTCCAGCTTTAAGTGGTTCTCGTTGTTGGGCGCGAACGACAGCAGGTTGGAATAAACCTTCACGAAAACAGAATCCGATTTTCCACTCACAACCTGGTACCTGCGGGAGGCTTCCGCATTGTAAATGAAACGCACCATATTATTGGTGTAGAGGCGGTTCAGGATGTCCCTGAAACTTTTGTACTCCGGGCGAAGGCGGATGTATTCATCGATACTTTGCAACGGCGTAATCACTTTATCAATCTCATGGATTACGCCATTTTCAGCGGAGATGTCTTTGTTGAGCACTTTTGCCTGGGCCACGTTAAAACCAGAAAATTCAGATGCGGGATAGAAATATTTGTAGTCCGCTTCACTCAAAGAATTTGCGGCCAGGAACTCATCTGTGAAATAGGAGATGTATTTGTTGTTGTAATCTGAAGGGATATAGTTTCCATCCAGTGCGCCAGCGCTGTTGCGGTTATTGGCGATGGCCATCACCTGCCTGTTGGAAGTTGCAGTGTCTTTGTAGAACCCGGTGTAATAAGCTGTTCTTCTGCGGAATGCGAGTGATGGCGTCCATCCCGCGTTATTGGCGGTGGCCTGGTAATCATCCAGCCTGTCTTTCTCAAAAGAGTTGTACACCAGTAAATACTGAACAATCGCCCTTGCGGTAACGGAATCGATCTGTTCTACGCCAGCGATGCCTTTATCTTTGAAGAAGGCCGTAAACGCATCGTCATTCGGGGCAAAGAAAGTCCAGAAACCGGCTGCTCCCATCGTTTGTTTGTATCCGGATTTGTCAATGAGCGCGATCAGGTGATTGAACCTGCCCATCTCCGTTAGCTGCTGGTAAATAGGCGGAGCAAGATCATCGGGTCTTCCGTAATAATCGTTCCATTCTTTCTTCTTACACGAAGAGAATAGAAAAATCGCGGAAGCAATGAGCAAAACAAAGTGTAATTGTTTCATATAGCATTAGCTTAAACTAAATGTCCACCATGCAATCTGGCATGGCAATAAGGGCCGTATAAAGGAAATTCTATTTACAACAAACGGTAACGAATAAATGAAAAGGAGTGAAGCTGGTGGTAATGCAATAAAGCATTCCTTGCGCTGGTAGGTTTAAATAGCATCATGGCAGCAATTAGTTAGTTATTAAGGCAATCTGTTAGCAAACTTCCGGGAAATTCTTCCCGTTGGTGGAATAAAAGTAGTTATCGAAAACAGAGAACTATCCTGAAGTATCCTGCTATAATGGCTCGGGAACGATTGCGTAAAATAATTTTTTAGTCATTAAACTTATCCATAAGGTTTAGAAAAAACAGGATGGGGCGGGTCAGGTTTTAAACCTGCATCAGCTACTTTCGTTTCAAATAAATTGCTATGCCCCAAAAGCTGTTTAATGCTTTAAACAAGGTGCTTTCTTTTGAACTAATTATAAGGCAGGATCAGAATTTGTTACAGGCAATCCCCGCAGAACCCCGCTATTGTAAAAGATGGGTGTTTAAAATGATGGGAATCACTAAACTGATGGTGGTTCTTTTCTCCACAGGCCTCTGCGCCCAACACCTTAAATTCGATTTCGGACATGGAACTATCGCAAAAGGATACACGAAAGTATTGCCGGACACAAAATTCAATACCACCACAGGCTATGGCATCCTCGGCAATTCCGCAACCATCGTTGCCGTGGAAAGAAAAGGAAAAAACAACCTCGTTTCCGATTACTGCACCTCTTCCCAACCCTTCTTCTTTTCAGTTCAGCTTCCAGAAGGCAATTACGATGTTACCGTAATTACAGGCGATGCAGAAGGTACTTCCGCCACCACCATTAAAGCAGAATGCCGAAGGCTGATGGTGGAAAAAGCCATTACCGCCAACGGGAAATTTTTACGGAATACATTCACTGTAAATATCCGTGACAGTATCATCCATGCAACAGGTGAAAAAATCAGGCTGAAGCCCCGTGAAAAAACATACCTCCACTGGGACAATGCACTGACCCTGGAATTCAGCAACGAAGCGCCGAAAATCTGCGGGATAGAAATCAAAAGAAATACTTCGGCCGCTACCGTATTCCTCGCCGGAAACTCCACCGTGGTGGACCAGGCGCAGGAACCTTACGCCGCCTGGGGACAAATGATTCCCGCCTTCTTTCAACCCGGAAAGGTGGTGTTTGCGAATTATGCAGAATCGGGAGAAGCGCTGCGCAGTTTCGCCTCCGCCAGAAGACTGGATAAAATTATCAGCCTGATGAAAAAAGGCGATTACCTTTTTGTTGAATTCGCCCACAACGATCAGAAACCAGGAAGCGCCCACGTAGAACCTTTTACTACTTATAAGGAACAACTTAAAAAATACATCGCCGCGGCAAGAAGCAAAGGAGGAATACCGGTACTGGTAACCTCCATGCACAGACGAAATTTTGACGCGAACGGAAAGATCATCAATACCCTCGGCGATTATCCCGCCGCCATGCGTGAAACTGCACGGGAAGAAAATGTAGCGCTTATCGACCTCAATGAGATGAGCAAAACACTGTATGAAGCCCTGGGTGAAACACCGTCTTTAAAAGCGTTTGTGCACTACGCGGCCAACAGTTTTCCCAACCAGCCTCAACCTATACAGGACAATACGCATTTCAGCAACTATGGCGCGTATGAACTGGCAAAATGTGTGGTAACCGGCATCCGGCAATCTATCCCGGCTCTGGCGCGGCAACTTAAAAAGGACCTTCCCGTATTCGATCCCGCAAAGCCATCTCCTGCTGAAGCCTTTGTATTACCCCATAGCCCGTTGTCTCCGGTGGTTAAGCCCGACGGCAATTAATGCCTATCTTTAAGTTCAATCTTTACAGTATATGAAATTAACGATCGCTCTTTTCTCCACTTTATTCCTGCTTTCATTTATGCCCGTTCAACAAAAAAAACGCATCGTTTTCTTCGGTGATTCCATCACACAGGCTGGCGCAAATAAAGGCGGTTATATCCAACGCATCGATAGTATGCTGAAGGTTTCCGGTAAAAATTCCGGGTATGAATTAATTGGCGCCGGCATCGGAGGAAATAAAATTTACGACCTCTACCTCAGGATGGAAGAAGATGTGCTCGCTAAAAATCCGGATATCGTGGTAATATGGGTGGGCGTGAACGATGTGTGGCACAAAAGGACCTCAGGAACCGGAACCGATCCCGATAAGTTCCTCCGCTTCTACAACGCGGTCGTCAAAAAACTCCGTGATAAAAACATCAAAGTTGTGTTGTGCACACCCGCTGCCATCGGTGAAAAAACGGACTTCACCAATGAACTGGACGGCGACCTCAACAAATACGCGTCCTTTATCAGAGACCTCGCTACAAAAAATGATTGTGGTCTGATAGACATGAGGAAGTCGTTTCTCGATTATAACCTGAAACACAATACAGCAAACAAGGAATCAGGCATCCTCACTACCGATCGGGTGCACCTGAATGAAAAAGGAAATCAATTCGTTGCAGAGGAAATGATGAAAGTCCTGTTTTAGGACTTTCTCTTTCCTCCGGCTACTAATAATACGATACCGCCCACCGCTGCGATGCCACCCGCATAAGAGGGCCATCCGATGGTTTTGTTTTCTTTCTTATTGATTTCCACCGGCCCGAGATCGGCCACTTCTTTTTCCGTGGTAAAATTCACTTCTCTGAATACGATCATGGCAATGCCCACAACCAGTAAAATAACACCTGCTATTCTCATGTTGGTAAATTTTAGTTATTGAACGGACTCTCTTCCTCCTGGGGATTTCTGGTTCTTTTTGATTACACCCGATCCTATGATAGAAGCAACCACACCAAGTATTGCATTCACAATCAATGTATTTGTAAGAATCGTAAGGAACATATCATCCTGTTCCACTTCACTTCCGGCCTCAGGCATGTTCTGCAACACTTCTCCTTCGGGCACCATACTTTTCTGCATATAAAAAAGAATGAGTCCCACCGCAGTAGTAATGATCACACCCAGCAACGTACTACTCCAGCCCACCCTGAACAGGTGCGCGGAAGAGGCATTGCCACCAGCAAGTTTATTCTGACGGATCAGTCCAAATAAAACGATACTGAAAAAAAGCCCGTTGCCAATGTACAACAGAACAATATTGAGGTAATTGCTGTTAAAAGCAAAGATGGCCAGCAGCACCAGGTAAACTACTGAAGCAACCATCGAAATGGATATAGCGTTCTTTGTAAACATAGCTTCTGATTTCCGGTATCCTATTAAAAAATCGTTCCTG
>CAMLRX010000008.1 GCA_946482545.1 uncultured Flavihumibacter sp.
ATGTATTGAAAGGCGGGCCATCTGATAAAGCAGGACTTCAGGCCGGCGATAAACTCATCAGCGCAGACGGTAAACCGCTTACCAAACCAAATATACAATCTGAAGATATCCGCGTATTGCTCCGTGGTCCACGTAATAGTAAAGTGGAACTCGGTATCATCAGGGGAGGCAAACAAATTAAAGCAACCGTAACACGTGGCCGCATTCCCCTGCCTGCGCTGGACGCGGCATATATGATAGAACCGGGAACCGGGTTCATCCGCATCAGCAAATTTTCGGAGACTACTTACGAAGAATTTATGCAGTCGCTGGAAAAACTTCAGGCACAAGGCATGAAGAAACTCATCCTCGATCTACGCAGCAACGGCGGCGGATTGCTGAACGAAGCCATTGATATGGCCGATGAGTTCCTGGACGACAATAAACTTATTGTTTATACGGAAGGAAACAAAGTGCCCCGCCAGGATTACCGGGCCCGAAGGATGGGACTTTTCGAAAAAGGAGACCTCGTGTTGCTGATGGACGAAAGTTCTGCCTCTGCAAGTGAAGTGCTTGCAGGCGCATTGCAGGATTGGGACCGCGCCACTATTGTGGGCAGAAGAAGCTTTGGTAAAGGATTGGTGCAGGAACAATACCAATTGGGCGATGGTTCAGCCTTAAGAATCACTGTGGCCAGGTATTATACGCCTCTTGGAAGGAGTATTCAAAAACCTTATGATAAAGGCGTGAAAATTTACCAGGAAGAAGTAAGCGAACGCTTTCATAATGGAGAAATTCTCCGCGCCGATACCGCTTACGCAGTGAACGGGAAAACATACAATACCAAAGCGGGTAAAAAACTGTACGGCGGTGGCGGCATCACGCCAGATGTGTTAGTCCCGATTGACACTTCACTCTACGCGCCGGTATTAAGTGAGTTGTATGTAAAAAACACGATTTCCAACTTTGTGTACAACTATTACCTTTCCAATAAAAAAGAACTGGATGCGCTGAAAGGTCCCTCGAACCTTGCGGGGTACCTCAACAACAAGGCCCTTCTTCCGCTCTTGGTTGAATTTGCCAGGAAAGATTCGATCCAGGTTCCTCCCCTGAATACCGTTCAGCAGAACGAATTGGAACGCAGAACAAGGAACCTGCTCGCCAGGCAAATCTGGCGGAACGAAGGCTATTTTGAACTGAGCAACGCCACTGATCCTATGGTACAACAGGCTTTGAAAACTTTACACAAATAGTTCCCCGGAACGGAAACACCTGCCAATGGACATCAAAAACAACATCTTAGAAACCATCGGAAACACGCCGATGGTAAGGTTGAACAGTATTACCAAAGATCTTCCCTACCCTGTGCTGGCGAAGGTGGAATACTTTAATCCCGGTAATTCCATTAAAGACCGGATGGCCCTTAAAATGGTGGAAGTGGCCGAAAAAGAAGGTAAACTAAAGCCTGGCGGTACCATTATAGAATGCACCTCCGGCAATACCGGTATGGGCCTTGCACTGGCCGCGGTTGTGAAAGGGTACAAGTGTATCTTCACCACCACCGATAAGCAGTCCAAAGAAAAACTGGATATCCTCCGGGCCGTAGGCGCTGAAGTGATTGTTTGTCCAACCGATGTGGAACCCGAAGATCCGCGCTCTTACTATTCCGTGGCCCGCAAACTGGCGGCGGAAACCCCCAATTCATTTCATTGTAACCAATACGACAACTTCGCCAACCGCCAGGCGCATTTTGAAACGACCGGTCCTGAGATCTGGGAACAAACCGACGGTAAGGTGACGCACCTTATTGTGGCTACGGGCACGGGCGGCACCATCACCGGTACCGCGCAGTACCTGAAAAAGATGAACCCAGACATCCAGGTTTGGGCCATAGACCCCTATGGCTCGCTGCTCGCGCACTATTTTGAGACCGGGGAAGTGGACATGAGTCAGGTTCATCCTTATATATCTGAAGGCATTGGCGAAGACTTTGTGCCGAAGAACTACGATATGAGCGTGGTGGACCGTTTCGAAAAAGTAACCGATAAAGAAGGCGCCATAATGGCCAGGAGAATCGCACTGGAAGAAGGCATTTTCGCAGGATACAGTGCCGGTACTGCTTTGCAGGGACTGATGCAGTTAGCCAACCTGCTGAGCAAGGATAGTTTACCCGTTGTAATTTTCCACGACCATGGCAGCCGTTATGTGGGGAAAATTTACAACGATACGTGGATGAAGGAAAAAGGATTCCTCTAGTATAAAATTACATGCCAGCTTATCCGTGAAATCACGGATGCGGAAAATCCCGCAACAGATTAATCTCAACCTTAATCCGTTGCGGGATCGCTTATTTTTAAGAGGTTCTACTTAGTTTATCACATGATTCATAGTAAAAAATAGTAGTTATACGATGTTTTAGATCGTAATTCAACAGCCTTACAATGTTGAATGTCCGAGATACAGGGGAAATACTGAAGAATATAAATAGGGCAATAATGCGCTTGTACAGGGAATGGTGGCGTTGTACTTTTGTATCGGAAGTTGATTGATAGAGTTGCTCAAATCCAATATCCGGTTGATAGAACCAACCAATATCCAAGAAATCCAAGAAGACCGTCCAAAAAGTATTTCCAATTCCTACAAAAAAACCGAAGCAAAATCCAATATCAATCAGCTTCTTCCTTTTTTCCAATATCCACCTGAAATAGCCGCCAATTCCTGGAGAACCGCATCCAATCCTTAGAACGAAACCTGAACCGTTTCAAACCTTATTGTATCCAATCCATCCTTCGTAAAAACCGGAACTTAAAATCGTCCTGGAAAAATCTATTATCCACTATCTATTAGATCTTAGCCATTAATCCAATACCCTCCTGCTGACCGCAATTCAGCAGGAGGCAAAGTGAAAGGAGTCCTTCCCGGTAACTTTCTACAACTACTCTCCCATTTCAGGCACAGTTTTTGAAAACTACATCAGCAACCCCGCTTTAACAATTCTGTTTTTCAAACTTTTCCCCTCCCTGTTCACAATTCATTAATAATCAAACGATATGCCGGTGTAGTAAATTTACTACCCCCACCGTATTTTCTGAAACGTTAAAATCCAGCATATCTCCTCTTGTGCAAGTTTTACCACATTTATACTTTTGATCCAGAAGTTGATTGATAACAATTGGTATCCAATATCCAAAAAAACCAAGATCACTAAATCCAATTATCCGATTAAGAAACCGTCCTGAAAGAGTTCCAGATCCTTGAAAAACCAGCGACAAAATCCAATATCAGTCAGCTTCTTATTTTGTCCAATATCCGGGTCCTTAAAAGACCTGCTAAATATGAAAACCGAAAGTCCAAAATGTCCAAGTCCATCTGATCCGATGATCCTGATGAAAACCGTCCAAAATCCATCCGAAAGGAAAACCAGATCTGTCCTGTAGAGAACTTTATGAAATCCAATACCCTCCAGCTAAATGAATTTTTAGCTGGAGGTAAAAGGGAAGGAAAATGTACCTTTAGCCCTTTATGGAAATCACTACCGACCAAATGGGAAGAACCGTTTCAATTCCCGCTCCTCCTCAAAAAATTGTTTCCCTCGTTCCTTCCATCACTGAATTATTGTGCGCACTGGGTTTAGAAGACCGAATTGCGGGCATTACCCGTTACTGTATTTTTCCTGGTCATTTACTCCAGGAAAAAACGGTGGTGGGTGGTACGAAAAAAACGGTACCGGAACGCATCCATGGCATTTCACCTGATCTGATCATCGCTTCCAAAGAAGAAAATATACAGGCTGAGGTTGAAATGTATGCGGAGCAGTACCCGGTATGGGTAAGCGATGTGGCATCCCTGGAAGACGCGCTTCAACTTATCCGCAGCATCGGACAACTTACCGGCACCAGTTCCACCGCTGAACAGATGATTGAAACCATTCAGGCCCGCTTCAAAGCGCTCCCTGCCGTTCAACCGGTAAAAGGTGCCTACCTCATCTGGAAAGATCCGGTAATGACCATCGGCAACGACACGTTCATTCATGATATGATGCGCATTGCCGGTATCCGTAATGTTTTCGATTCAGAAAAAAGATATCCCGTCACCACACTTGAAGCCATTGCCGCGCTGTCGCCAGACGTAATATTACTTTCTTCGGAGCCCTATCCATTCAGACCGGAACACATCACGTGGATTAAAGACCAATTGGGCAATGTACCGGTGCACCTCGTGGATGGCACGTATTTTAGTTGGTACGGCAGCAGGCTACTGGATGCCCCGGCTTATTTTCGTTCAGATATTCTTCCGATAATAACCTGAAAAGAATAAAGTAAAATGTATCTTAGCGGCGCATAATTTATTGCCTGCTTTCATCGAAAAAGCCTGCTGGCATGGATCAGCACCGCATTTTTCACAAACCAATTCAGATAGATGAAAAAGTACAAACCGGGCGTACTCTTTGGTGAAGAGTTGCTTGCCCTTTACAACGACGCTAAAGACAACCAGTTCGCGCTGCCCGCGGTAAATACCATCGGCACCAATTCCATCAACGCCACGCTGGAAACAGCCGCGAAGGTGAATTCTCCTGTAATCATTCAATTCTCCAACGGTGGCGCACAGTTCATTGCCGGTAAAGCTATGCCGAACGATAACCTGCAGGCCAATATTTACGGCGCTATTTCCGGTGCGCTGCACATTCATACCGTGGCCAAATATTATGGTGTACCCGTAGTATTGCATACCGACCATGCCGCGAAAAAATGGTTGCCCTGGATCAGCGCGCTGATTGATGCAGGCGAAACTTTCCATAAAGAAAAAGGTCAGCCCCTGTTCAGCTCACACATGCTGGACCTTTCTGAAGAATCCATCGAAGAAAATATTGAGACTTCCGTTGAATATTTCAAACGTATGGCCCCATTGGGAATGGCCATTGAAATTGAACTGGGTGTTACAGGTGGCGAAGAAGACGGTGTGGACAACAGCGGCGTAGAGAACGATAAACTCTATACGCAGCCACAACACGTAGCTTACGCTTACGAAGAACTCAGCAAAGTAGGTAAACTGTTCAGTGTGGCAGCCGCTTTCGGTAACGTTCACGGCGTTTACAGCCCAGGCAACGTGGAACTGCGCCCCGTGATTCTGAAAAACAGCCAGGATTATATCCAGGAGCAATTTAAAACAGCGGAGAAGCCTGTTTACTTCGTGTTCCATGGTGGTTCAGGTTCTCCTCAACACCAGATCAGGGAAGCAATTGGTTACGGCGCCATCAAAATGAACATCGATACCGATATGCAGTGGGCTTTCTGGGAAGGTGTGAAGAACAACTATGTGAAGAATGAAGCTTACCTCCAGGCACAACTGGGCAACCCCGAAGGTGCGGAGAAACCTAATAAAAAATACTACGATCCGCGTGTGTGGCTCAGAAAAGGAGAAGAATCTTTTGTGAAAAGGCTGGAAGTAGCTTTTGAAGATTTGAATTGTATTAACAGGAACGCGTAGGCCTCACCCCGCCCCCTCTCCCAGGGGAGAGGGGCAATGTTCAGTGGAATCGAGGTATTTCGTTTTCTAAATAATGATCCGGAAGTGAACCTGTTTTCGCTTCCGGATTTTTTTTTGAAACTGAAACCTATAAAAACAACAAACCCTCCACAAATGCGGAGGGTTTGCCTTTCATGATAAGTTTCCACTAAACCAACCAGCGGCGGTTTTTCGGGGCAATTACCATATTAGTAGTGCGGTCTGACTTATTTTGCAGAATCAGCAGCAGCTTTCAGAGAATCTACAGCAGCGTTAGCAGTAGAATCTACAACGTTGATAGCGCTGTCAGCAGTAGCATTGATAGAATCAGTTGCTGCGTTAGCAGTTGAATCGATAGCAGCTTCAGTTGTTTCAGCGGCGTTGTTACAAGCGGCGAAAGCAGCAGCGATAGCGAGAACGGCAAATACTTTTTTCATTTTTAGATTTTTACGTTTAAACGAATAATTTGACATTTATACCCGGAACGGCAAAAGGTAACCCGCCTTTCAGAAAAAAATTTTCACTTATTTTTTGGGTTACTATTTTACTTTTCAGGTATTAAATACAGACTTGTGAAAACGGATCATAACGAACAACATTTATTGGAAGGGTTGGCGCAGAACGACAGAGAGGCCATTGAAAGTATTTACCGTTCGCATTACAATGTGATTCAAACATTGATAATCAATAATAACGGGAGTGCCGACGATGCCAGGGATATATTTCAGGAGGCGCTGGTGGTTTTATTTGAAAAAGTGCGCTCAGGCTCTTTTGAATTGCATTGCCAGATCAGAACCTACCTTTATTCTGTTGCTAAAAGATTGTGGCTGAAAAGATTACAGCAAATTAAGCCTTTCACCGGGGACATTGCCTATGCGGAAGAAACCATTTCGGTGGAGGAAGATGCTGAATTGCACGATAAAAAACAGGAGTCGTTCCGGATCATGGAAAATTCCCTCGATCACCTGGGAGAACCCTGTCGCAGTCTTTTGAAAGCTTATTATATGGAAAAGCAACCAATGGCGGAAATTGCCGCTCATTTTGGTTACACCAATGCCGATAACGCGAAGAACCAGAAGTACAAATGTTTGACCCGATTGAAGAAAATATTCTTCGCTCAATATAAAAACGATGTGTGATGGATGAATTGATACTCTTGGATGCTGTGGAAAGATACCTCCGGAACGAAATGAACGGTGACGAAAAAGCCATGTTCGAAAAACTCCGGCGGGATTCGCCTGATGTGGACCAAATGGTAGTGGAACACCAGCTTTTCCTCCGTGAAATGGAAGAATATGCCGACCATAGTCATTTCAGGTCTAACCTGCACCAGGTGCACCAGGAACTGGAAGAAGCCGGCGCTTTCAAAAAAGCAGATGCGCCTGCTAAAGGTAAACTGGTTCAGTTCTGGAACCGGAACCATAAAACCATTTCCGTAGCCGCCACCATCGCTGGCATTACCGCCATCGCTATGAGTGGACTGGTGAACCTCTTCTCTCCTTCCGCTAAAATCCCACAATCAGAGGTAAAGCAGCTTTCCATAGAACTCAACCGTACCAAGCTGAAGGTGGATAAACTGGATAGTGAATTGAAGGAGAAAGAAGCCGGTATCAGAATGGCGCCCTCCAAACGGGATGGAACAGGCTTCCTCGTAGATGGATCGGGCTACCTCGTTACCAATGTGCACGTGGTGAAGATGGCAGATTCTGTTTATGTGGAAAACACCAAAGGCGAGTTCTTCAAAGCCGCTGTGGTGCATGTGAACGATAAGACCGATGTGGCCATCCTCAAAATAGACGACAAACGTTTCACGCCCGTGAAATCGCTGCCTTACGGTCTTCGCAACAAGCCCGCGGATATTGGAGAAGAAGTGTTCACACTGGGTTTCCCCCGTCCTGAAATTGTATACGACAAAGGTTATTTGAGTGCAAAGACCGGTTACAACGGAGATACTATTTCCTACCAGGTAGCTATCGCTGCCAATCCGGGTAACTCGGGTGCACCGTTGTTCAATAACCATGGAGAAGTGATCGGGGTGGTGAGTGGCAAACAAACCACTGCTGAAGGCGTGGTGTTCGCGGTGAAATCAAAGAATATCTTCAATGCGCTGGACGCGTTGAAACAAAACAGCAATTACGGTAAAGTAAAAGTAAATACGGTATCACACGTGAAACACCTTTCAAGGGTGGAACAGATCAGGAAGATGGAAGAATGTGTATTTATCGTGAAGAGTTACTAAGCTGAATATATTAAAGTAAAAGTCCCGGTTCAACAGTTGAACCGGGACTTTTTATATAACACCAGGCTTATCAGGCCCAGAGATTGGATGGATATTCTCCTGAAGCTACCAGGTCGTTAATGGACTGTTGCACCACGGGCGCATCTTCCTTATAAGTAACGCCGAACCATTGTGATGAGGTTGGGATCACATTTACAACACCCATTCCCTCTTTTACATACTGATCGGCCACGATGGGGATGAAGAATTCCGACTTGGGATCTTCAATATTTGAAGTGAGAAACTGCTGGAACATTTTTTCAGATACACCGAAAACACCGTCGTCAAAACACCAGAAGTTCATGGAAACTTTTGAATCTTCAGCTACTTCATACTGAACGCCATTGTCTTCGTATTTGATTTTCCCATCGAAACGGGCAATCTTGGTGCGTTCATTGATGGCGGCCATATCACCTTTTTCGTCCAGGTCTACCACGCCCCTGCTCACTGTTCCGTGGTCGGAAAGCGTATTAGCGAGTTCATACCCGATGATGGCATACCGGGAAGGGCTGCAATCTCTTGTGAGGAACTGGTAGGCCTTTTCGAATGCGTCACGGCCATAAAAATCATCCGCATTGATGACGGCGAAAGGTTCTTTCACCACTTCGCGGGCACACAATACAGCGTGGGCTGTTCCCCAGGGTTTGGTGCGTCCTTCAGGCACCTGGAAGTCGCCCATGTGCGCGGACATCTCCTGGAAAACATAATCGATCTCAATCTTTCCTTTCAAACGGGGTTCAAATATATCTTTGAAATCCTGGGCAAAATCTTTACGGATGATGAACACCACTTTGCCGAAACCGGCGCGGATGGCATCGTAAATAGAGTAATCCATAATGGTTTCACCTGAAGGACCAAAACCTGCGATCTGTTTCAAACTTCCATACCTGGAGGCCATTCCTGCTGCCAGGATCAATAAGGTTGGTTTCATCTGCTGTTTTTTCTTTTGGTTTGCATTGCCCGGCTATTTTGCTGTGTAATGGAATAGCATGGGCAACGCGTGTTATGATTGGTTAAATTAACTTGGGCCTTGCGGAAAGCGGAACGAAAATAAAAAAATATCGTACTTAGCGTTTAAAAACTTTCATTATATGTCGCTTCCGCACCTCCATTTTCCCTCCAAACTGCCGGTTCAAACCATTGCGCAAAATTTTTCCGGAAAGGTGGATGTGCTGCGTCTGGACGAACTTCACCCGGTTATTTCCGGCAACAAATGGTTCAAACTGAAAGAGCACCTGCACCTTGCGGTAACGGAAAAAGCGACCGGACTGGTTACTTATGGCGGCGCATGGTCCAACCACCTGGTTGCCGTAGCTTATGCTGCCCGACAGTTGAAGTTGCCTTCTGCCGGTATCGTTCGGGGTGAATCCCTTCCCTTTTCAGCGCTTTCTCAAACGTTGAAAGATTGCCTAAATTATGGCATGCAGTTGTTTTTTCTCTCCCGGGAGGATTATGCGCACAAAGACGAACTCACGGCCATAGCTTCTGTTCAGCAACAATTCCCCGGTTATCACCGCATTCCGGAAGGCGCCGCCGATGCAGCAGGCGTTCACGGCGCTGCTACCATTGTAAATACCGTTCCAGCATTCCATACCTATACCCATATCTGCTGTTCTATAGGCACCGGTACTATGCTGGCCTGAATTGCGTCCGCCTGTTCCCCGAACCAGACGGCAATTGGGTTTTCAGTATTCAAAAACGCCGATGGCACCAGGGAAATGGTGGAGGTCCTGCTTCCCGCAGGAGACATACCAGCGCGTTTTGAACTGGAAACCGGGTATAGCTTCGGCGGTTATGGGAAGTTTCCACCCGAACTCATTGATTTTATGAATCGTTTCTATGAAGAAACCTCCATTCCTACCGATATCGTGTATTCTGCAAAACTGATGGCCGGTGTTTCAGATTTATTTAACAAAGGGCGTTTCCCGCATGGGGCAAAGGTGCTGGCCGTGCATTGCGGCGGCTTACAGGGCAATCGTTCCCTTCCCGCAGGCGCGCTACTTTTCTAAGCGGAGCAAAACCTTATCTTTGTGCCCATGCAAAGGCTTTGGGCAATTCTCGTTTTAATTTTCAGTGTAACCCTTTCTTACGGGCAGGATACCTTACCAGACTTCTCCGTTAAAAAAAGAGAAAAAGGCAAACCCGTGATCAGTTGGCGCAACCAGTACCCCAACGTGCGACAGTTGACCATCCAGCGGTCTCCCACAGGAAAAAATCCTTACAAGTCTATTCTTACGTTGCCGGATCCTAATCTTCCGGAAAACGGCTTCATGGATGTTTCCGCCCCGCACGACAGCATGTATTACCGGTTGTATATCCTGCTGGATAGCGGAAAATATGTTTTCTCCACACCACAAAAGGCCGTGCTTGATACGAGTTCAGCCCGGGAGCCATCTAATATGACCACGGGTAACGTTTCTACAGGAAGAATTCCGGGCGCAACCAATCTACCCCCTTCCACAGGTCAGCCAGTACATATTAAAGTGAAGGATTCCCTCGCGGGGATGATCTACGATTCCCAACTGAAAAGGTTCCGCGATTCCGTATTGTACAGAACAAAGGATACCCTGCTGTTCCTCACGAAAGATACCTTGCAGATCAGGCCATTCGTTCCCAAAGAAATTTACAGGCCATCCCTCTACGTATTCACCGGAAAAGACGGTAACGTCCAACTTTCCTTACCGCCGCTGCAACAACCCTATAAAGTGCGGTTCTTCGAGTTTGACACCAACGATTTCCTTTTTGAACTGGAAAAGATCAAACCCGGTACACTCACGCTGGATAAGGCGAACTTTATAAAATCGGGCTGGTACTGGTTTGAACTATTTGAAGGCGATAAGTTGAAAGAACGGCACAAGTTGTATATCCCGAAAGATTTCTAGGCCATCACCTGCTCCGCGTAAGTAACCTCGAACACTTCGCTGAAATAGTGTTTCCATTTGGATTTCACTGCTTCCATATCCAGTTCGCGCCCCAGTTCTTTTTGAAGGGAGGTCACTGCTTTATCCTGAATGCCGCAGGGCACGATATAATTGAAGTAAGAAAGATCGGTATTTACATTGAATGCGAAGCCGTGCATGGTGATCCATCGGCTGCACCGCACGCCCATCGCGCAAATCTTACGTTCTTTTCCTTTGATGGAAGCATCCAGCCAAACGCCTGTTTCTCCGGGAGAGCGTTCGCCTTTTAACCCATAATCCGCCAGCACACGAATCACCACTTCTTCCAGGTTGCGGAGGTATTTGCCGATGTCGGTATAAAACTTTTCAAGATCAAGTATGGGGTATCCCACCAGTTGTCCGGGTCCGTGAAAAGTAATGTCACCACCCCTGTTTATTTTGAAGAAAGAAATCCCTTTCTCCCTTTGTTCTTCTTCGGATATCAGCACATGTTCCATGTGACCACTTTTCCCCAAAGTATATACCGGAGGATGTTCCACCAGTAAAACCTGGTGCTTTGTGGGTACGATGTCGGGATCGGTAATCCCTTCTTCCCGGGCATTGGCTTTGGCATCCAGGTTTTCCTTCAAAATCTTCTCCTGAAGATCCCATGTTTCCTTGTATTCCTTTCTGCCCAGGTCGGTAAGGTGAATAAGTCGGCTTTCCTTCATAATATTGCAAAGTTAACAGAAGCCCACTAAATTCACGCTGATGATGGATGATGATAAGGATTTGCAGGAAAGTTCAGAAGAACTGTATGAACGCCAGACTATTGTAACCAACAAAGGACAGGAGCCTTACCGCATCGACAAGTTCCTGATGAACCGGATTGAAGGCGCCACGCGCAACAAAGTGCAGCAGGCCATTGAAGCCGGTCGGGTACTCGTGGATGGCAAGCAGGTGAAATCGAACTTTAAAGTGAAGGCGAACATGGAAATCGTGGTCTATTCCGACCGCGAACATATTGGTGAAGAGATTATCCCGGAAGAGATGCCCCTCAACATCTTCCACGAAGACGAGGATATCATCATCATCAATAAGCCCGCCGGACTGGTGGTGCACCCGGGTTCCGGCAACAGATCGGGCACGCTCATCAACGGCGTAGCCTGGTACCTGCAGCAGCAGAACAAAGCCATCAGCGAAGAAACACTGCCCCGCTTCGGACTGGTGCACCGCATCGACAAAAACACCAGCGGACTAATGGTATTGGCCAAAACTTCCAAAGCAGTGAGTTCACTGGCCAAACAATTCTTCGATCACACGGTACACCGCCGGTACATCGCCCTGGTTTGGGGAGATGTGCAGGAAGAAGAAGGCACCATCATCGCCCATGTGGGCCGTCACCAGCGTTTCCGGAAGTTGTTTGAAGCCTATCCTGAAGGGGAATACGGAAAAGATGCCATCACCCATTACAAAGTGCTGGAACGTTTCGGGTATGTAACACTGGTAGAATGCAGATTGGAAACAGGCAGAACCCACCAGATCCGCGTACACATGAAACACCTGGGTCATCCGCTTTTCAACGATGATTTTTACGGTGGCGACAAGATCGTGAAAGGAACCGTGTTCACGAAATACAAACAGTTCGTGGACAATTGCTTCGAAATATGTCCACGGCACGCGTTGCACGCGAAGGAACTCGGTTTTGTGCATCCGGGCACAAAGGAGTTTATACTATTCAACAGCGATATTCCGCAGGATATGGAAAGGGTGATTGAGAAGTGGCGTGGGTATGCGAAGGTGAAGCCGGGGAATATGCCGGAGTAATTTTCACGCGAAGACGCAAGGGAGCGAAGACGCAAAGCCTTGTTTGTATTTGAGCTGGTTTAGTTTCGATAGCAGTTTTTTACGCCCTTGCTCCTCTGTGCTGCGCACTGCGCAACGTAAAGGAGCAAGGGTGCAAGGAGCGGTTGAGGTGTTACTTGTGGAATTTTTTGTTTCACGCAACGACGCCACGGCGCGACGAACTGTTCAGTTGGGAATGGTTGATTTTTTAGAATCAATTTATTTTATAAGAACCTTTACTTTTTTCTGTGGCTCTTCCAATATATTTAATTAATTACCTGCTGTTATTAATAACCTCAACAAGAAATTAAATAGCGCTCTAACGTGGCGTCGTGGCGAGAAAAAATACATCCGAAATAATCTGTCTAAACACAAACAAGGCTTTGCGTCTCCACTCCTTTGCGTTGCGCCGTGCGCAGCACAAAGCAATCGCGTGGCTCTGAGGAAGGATGCAGTGCGTGAAAAAATTATTTAGGGAACAACATCCTGTAATCCACCCGGATCTTCCCTTTGGAAATATCGTCCAGCTTACCTTTCAGCAGCTTTCTTTTCAAGGGTTTAAGGTAGTCGATGAACAGCTTTCCTTCGATGTGGTCGTATTCGTGCTGGATGATGCGTGCGGTAAGGCCGTTGAACGTTTTTACCTGCGGCTGAAAATTTACATCGAGGTATTCCATTGTGATTGTTGCGGGACGGTACACATCTTCCCTTACTTTGGGGATGCTGAGGCAGCCTTCGCTGTACGCCCATTCATCACCTTCATAAGCGGTGATTTTTGCATTGATGAACGTTTCCCTGATACCGGGTTCATCGGGGTATTCTCCTTTTTCATCTTCTTCCTGGCTTTCAAATATCTGGGCGCTGTCCACCACGAAAAGGCGGATGGGTTTATTGATCTGAGGTGCGGCCAAACCTACGCCGTTACTGGCGTACATGGTTTCCCACATATCGGCGATCAGTTTTTCAAGTCCGGGATAATCTTTTGTGATGTCGTCAGCAACTTTTCTCAAGACCGGCAATCCGTAAGCAACGATCGGTAAAATCATAGATTAGTCTTAATGGGCAAAGGTAAGATTTTTTCAGAGCGGAGCGGTTACATCCTGTTCATGTATTCCTGTAATAAAATGGTGGCGGCTATTT
This sequence comes from uncultured Flavihumibacter sp., assembly GCA_946482545.1. Next base: position 13,627 of record CAMLRX010000008.1, read on the forward strand.
CATCCACCAGCGCCTTGTTCCTTCTGGCTTTTTTCTTCAGACCGCTGTCGATCATGGTTTGGACGGCCATCTTTGAAGTATAGCGCTCGTCAACCCTTTCGAGGGGAATATGTGGGAATTCTTTCTGCAACTTTTTAATGGCCGCTTCCACGAGTGGTGTGGCGTGCGTATCGGAATCGTCCCAGTTTTTGGGTTCCCCGATGATGATCTGGCCCACCTGTTCCTGCTGGAAATATTTTTTCAGGAACGGGATCAGTTCCTGGGAAGGAATGGTGGTGAGCCCGGTTGCGATGATGCGCAGGGGGTCGGTGACGGCGATACCGGTTCTTTTTCCGCCATAATCTATAGACAGTATCCTCGACATAATTTCAGTTTAAAAAACAAGCATATCGGCCACAACAAAAATGGCGAAAGCCACGCTTGCAATACCGTTTGCGGTCATAAAAGCGATGTTCACCCTGGAAAGATCATCGGGCTTAACAATGGAGTGCTGGTAAATGAGCATTCCAATGAACAAAGCAGCGCCCAACCAGTACAGGATATGGAAATGGCCCATGAATCCGATAACAAGCACAAGAAGTCCCGCCACAACATGCAACAGTTCAGAGAACCGGAGCGCATTCTTCCTGCCCAGCCATACCGGGATGGAATGCAGTGCCTGCGAACGGTCGAATTCTTCATCCTGCAAAGCATAAATGATATCGAACCCACTCACCCAACACAGGACCACAAACGAGAATAACACAGGTACAATATGAAAAACGCCGGTTACCGCCAGGTATGCCCCGATGGGCGCCAGAGACAGCCCAAGGCCGAGCACCAGGTGACACAAAGGTGTGAAGCGTTTGGTATAACTGTAAAAAAGGATCACGAACAAGGCCACGAACGACAGGTAAAAACAAAGCGCGTTGATGAACCAGGTGGTGACCACGAACCCGATGCAATTAAAGACCACAAACAACAAAGCGCTGTTGGCTGAAATGATGCCCGCCGGAATTTCCCTTATGGCCGTTCTGGGATTCTTCGCGTCGAAATGTTTGTCGAGCCAGCGGTTGAACGCCATGGCTGCGCTGCGTGCGAACACCATACAAAGCAATACCAACAGGAAAGTGACCCACAAAGGTTTGGGGCTTTCAAGATGCCAGGACGAAGGCGTCGCATCTGCATTGAAGACATTGGCGAGCCATAATTTTACCGGCTCCGCCGTTGCCAGAAAAAAGCCAATCACCGCAAACGGCAACGCAAAAATGGTATGCGAAAATTTGATGAGGGATAAATAACTGTTGACCTTACTACGCATTGCTCCTGATTTTTGAAAAAAGATCCCATGCCACGATGCCCGCCGTTACCGACACGTTAAGGGAATGTTTCATGCCCAACTGCGGCACTTCAATGCAGCCTTCGCACAAAGGCAATACGGAAGCCTGGACACCTTCCACTTCATTGCCGAGGATCAGGGCCAGCTTCTCTCCTGCTTCCGGTTTAAATTCGTTCAGCATTTTGCTGCCTTCCGCCTGCTCTATCGCCCACACTTTATAGCCGGTTTTAACCAGTTCTTCAACGGCTTCTATCAATGAAGCGGCATAGCGCCATTGCACGGTTTCCGTGGCACCCAGCGCTGTTTTATGGATGTCGCGGTGCGGCGGTTGCGGCGTGTAACCACACAATACAATACTTTCCAGCAGGAAGGCATCGGCCGTTCTGAAAATGCTGCCCACATTGTGCATACTCCGCACATTGTCGAGTACTAATACCAGCGGTGTTTTTTCTGAAAGACGGAATTCCTGGACGGTCTTACGCCCCAGTTCATCCATACTTAATTTTCGCATGGGCGCAAAGTTAAGCCTTTAAGCCGCTAAAATCTGAATGATCATCCAGGTGAGAAAGGCCACGAGCGTCCAGCCTGCATACAGGAGCCATTTAGGGTATTTATAAGAAGCAGGAAGCACCTTCCCCTGGTGTACGCCAATTAAAAGCAGGGCCACTGCTACCGGAAGAATGAATCCGTTCATGGTGCCCGCCCATACCAATACCTGAACAGGGTTTCCGATAAAAATAAAGGCAAGTGCAGATAACCAAATGAATATCAGTATTATAATGCGGTAATTATTTTCTATTACAGGATGAACAGAACGAAGAAAACTGATGGAAGTATAAGCGCAGCCCACCACGGAAGTGATGGCCGCCGCCCAAAGTATAAAACCAAAAATCATCCTGCCGGCATCCCCCAAGGCAAACTGAAATACCATGGCCGCGGGATTGGCCCCACCTTCCAGGTTTGCACCCGCCAGCACCACGCCCAGCGCTACCAGGTAAAGCAGACAGCGCATTACCGTTGCGAGTAAAATCCCTCTTACACTGCTGCGCGTAACTTCCGGAACAGCAGATACGCCCTTCACACCCGCTTCCAATAAGCGGTGCGCTCCGGCAAAACTGATGTAACCGCCTACGGTTCCGCCCACCAATGTAACAATGGCCCTGGCGCTCATTTGTTCGGGCCATACAAAGCCTTTCAAAACGGCGGTTCCCGGAATGGAAACGCCACTTAAAACAAATATCATCATACCAATCATGGTAACGCCAAGTATCTTCGTAAACCAGTCCAGCGCTTTCCCGGCATCTTTCACTGAAAATATAATGGTCGCAATTACAGCGCTGATGAGTACGCCAGTTTTTACCGGAATACCAGCCAATGATTCTAACCCCATCCCTGTTCCTGCGAAGTTCCCGATGTTGAATACCAGTCCGCCGGCCACAATCAGCAACGATAAAACGGTGCCCATGCCGGGCAGAACCCTGTTCACGATATCCGGCGCCTTTTGTTCCGCCACTGTAACGATGCGCCAGATGTTCAGTTGCGCCACTATGTCCAGCAGCACCGAAACAAGTATTACGAATCCAAATGAGGTGAGCAGTTCTTTGGTAAAAATGGTGGTTTGGGTAATGAAACCCGGACCAATAGCCGAAGTGGCCATAAGAAATGCCGCCCCCCAGAACGGTGTTGTTTTTTTTATAGACATAACCTTTTCAGGAAGGATTTGTGAAAGATAAATGTAAGGTACGTGCGATATCCAACGCATTGGGATGGTCGCCATGAACACAAAGCGTGTCGGCTTCTACCGGAATTACTGTTCCATCGGATGTATGGATTTCTTTTCTGAAAACCATATTACGCGCATGTATAAGCGCTTTTTCAGGATGAAAGATGACTGCATCAGGTTGTGACCTCGGCAGTAATTTTCCGGTTGACGAATAATTCCTGTCCGCGAAGACTTCGCTGGCGGTTCTTAAACCCAGTGCTTGCGCTTCAGTGATCATACAACTGCCGCTGAGTCCGTAAAAAACAAGTTCCGGATCAACCTGCAAGGTTGCTTCCGCAAGCGTTGTGGCCATTTCCCTGTTCTCCGCAGCCATATTGTATAGTGCGCCGTGTGGTTTTACATGGTGCAGTTTCAAACCAAGTTTCATGGCGAGTTCGAAGGCATCTTTTACCTGGCTGTAAACCAATTCGTACAGTTCGTTTCTTTCAAGTTTGATTTCTTTTCTGCCAAAATGCTCCTTGTCATCAAAACCCGGATGCGCCCCGATGTTTACCTGGAAAGCATGGCACAGCCGCATAGTATGTTCCATCAGCTCCAGGCTCCCGGCATGGCGGCCACAGGCGATGTTGGCGGAATGAATATAGGGCATGAGCGCGGCATCGTTGGGAATCCCTTCGCCCATATCGCAATTGATGTCTACCTGCATTTGTATTGTTTGAGATGCGCGTCTGTTGCGGCCTGAAGGATGTGCAGTTCCTGCTCCATGGCATAACAGAGTTTTTCCGCCACAGACAGTTCAGCGGTATGGAAACGAACGAATTGTCCGGGTTTAAGCTGTGCGAGTTTGGGAAGATGTGCGCTGATGACATGTCCCACCCGTGGGTATCCTCCGGTGGTTTGATGATCTGCGGCGAGAATAATAAGTTGTCCCGAAGGCAGCAGTTGGATGGTGCCCGAAGTAACGGCGGAAGAAACCAGTTCTTCGTCGTGTACTCGTTTCAGTGCTGGGCCCTGTAACTGGTACCCCATTCTATCGGATGCTGGTTTTACCATGAAGCCCTGTGAGGATACCGCATAGCGCGATGTTTCGGTTAACGTATCCCATTCTTTTCCCCGCGTGAAGAAAAGTGTATTCGGATTGTGGTACACGGGTGCTACATTGGCCTTCCAGGGTAGGGTTTGCAACAGATGGTCATCGTGTACCCAGGTTTGCCAGTCGATTTCACATTCTTTAAAACTGATCGTATCTCCGTTCTGCAATCGGCGGCCTTTGAACCCTCCTTTGCCAATGCTCAAACCTGTTCCGGTACTGCCGAGCCAGCTTTCGGCCTCAATGCCACCGGCGATGGCGAGGTAACCACGCATGCCGGAACCGCCGCCCCTGAACTGGAGAATGGTATTTCGCCGCACGATAACTGGTTGCCAAACGGGCAATGGACGATCGTTGAGGAAGGGTTGCCATTCCGCGCCACCAATGGCGATGAGCGCATCTTTCTCGAAAAGGAACTGCCCGGAGGGGAAATGCATTTCGATCACCGTTTCATTCATAGGATTCCCCACCAGCAGGTTCACCACCCGCGCCGCGTAGCGGTCAACGGCGCCCCCAGGATTGATGCCCCAATGCTGAAAGCCATATCTGCCCGTATCCTGGAGCGTATCCAGCACACCTTGTCTGATCACTTTAATGCTCATCGGGACTGTGTTTTTCTTTTATCATCCTGAATTCTTCTGCGGACACCGGGTAAAACTGCACCTGGTCGCCTGCGGCGAAGTAGGTAGGGTGTTCCTGCGAAGGATCGAACATGGGAACCGGGGTACAACCCAGAATACACCATCCACCGGGAGAACTTACGGGGTAAATACCTGTTTGTCCTGCGGCTATCCCCACACTGCCGGCCGGCACCTGCTGACGCGGCGTTTCTTTCCTGGCCACTTTAAGTACATCGGGCAACACGCCCATATAAGGAAAGCCCGGCAGGAACCCGAGCAGGAATACCTGGTACACTCTTTCTGAATGCAGTTTTACAATGTCTTCCCAATGCAATCCAGTGGCCTGCATCACTTCCTGCTTATCCAGGCAATAAGGTTCTTCGTAACAAACCGGGAGCCGGTTTACGGGCAACGCTGTTCTTGGGGCAGGAACGGCTTTTTGCCAGGCTTCTTCCAATCGTTCCCGCATAAATGCAGCCGCATCAGGCGCCCCGGATTTACGGATCGGGTACACATCATATATAATAGTAACGGAATTGTAAGATGGAATGGCATCCTGCAGGCCTGTGATGTGTTGCTGGCGCAGCCACTCGGCCATGGTCACCATTTTCGCATTCACCGGCAGGCTGATCTTATCCCCGGTTTGGAGCGTAAGGCTGTGATCTCCAAGGGAAAATATTTCGTACACTTTACTCATATCGGGTTGGTGGTATGAATTTAAGACAATCTCCCGGCAGCAGATGCAATTTTTTATTTTCGGCGTTATACACTAAACTTGCATCGAAGCGAGGCATAATTCATCATTATAATTGAATATGGCAAAGAATTTACTGATCGTGGAGTCGCCGGCCAAAGCCAAAACCATCGAGAAGATCCTGGGAAAAGATTTCGAGGTGAAGAGTTGTTATGGGCATATCCGCGACCTGGAGAAAGATGATATGGGAATTGATATAGCCAATAACTATCAACCCCGCTACACCGTTCCTGATGAAAAGGAGAAGGTGGTGCGCGACCTGCGGCAGCTTGCCAAAAAAGCCGATGAGGTCTGGCTCGCATCGGATGAGGACCGGGAAGGAGAAAGTATATCCTGGCACCTCGCGGAAGTGCTGGGACTCGACCCGGCTACTACCAAACGTATTGTTTTCCATGAAATCACCGCTCCCGCCATTAAAAAAGCGGTGAGCAACCCAAGACATATCAACCTCAACCTGGTGAATGCGCAACAGGCCCGCCGTGTACTCGACAGGCTCGTGGGCTTCGAACTGAGTCCCGTTCTCTGGCGGAAAGTAGGCATGCAACGCAGTCTGAGCGCCGGAAGGGTACAGAGCGTGGCCGTAAGGCTTATCGTGGAAAGGGAACGTGAAATCAATAACTTCCTGCCGGAAAGCAGCTATAAAGTAGAAGCTTTCTTCTCCGCCCTCAACATCAGCAATAAAAAAGTAACCTTCAAGGCCGAAGGTCCTTCCAAACTGAATAATCCTGAAACCGCGGAAAAATTCCTGGAAAGCTGTAAAGGCGCGAATTACCGTGTTTCAGACATCCAGGTGAAGCCCGCCAAACGCACACCGGCTGCACCTTTCACCACTTCTACCCTTCAGCAGGAAGCTTCGAGGAAGTTAGGATATGGTGTAAGCAGAACCATGTTGCTCGCGCAGAAACTGTACGAAAGCGGTAACATCACCTACATGCGTACGGACAGTATCAACCTGAGTGATACGGCCATGGAAGACATCAAAAGTGAGATCAACCGTTCCTACGGCGGCAATTATTACCAGCCCAGGAAGTACAAGAATAAAAACGAAAGCGCGCAGGAAGCGCACGAAGCCATCCGCCCCACCTACATGAGCAATCATACCGTAGATGATCCGGATGCCAAAAGATTATACGACCTGATCTGGAAAAGGACCATCGCCTCGCAAATGAGCGACGCAGAGTTCGAAAAAACCATCGCAAAAATCGATATCTCTACCAACCGGGAGCAACTTACCGCCACAGGTGAAGTACTGAAATTCGACGGTTTCCTAAAAGCCTATACCGAAGGAAAAGATGAGGAAGAAGAAGATGGTGATGCGGAAGGCATGCTGCCGCCACTGGCCGTGAACCAGCAACTTGACCTTGAGGAAATGACGGCCACCGAAAAATTCACCCGCCCCGCGCCACGTTATACGGAAGCATCTCTTGTAAAAAAACTGGAAGAGCTCGGCATTGGACGCCCCTCCACTTATGCACCCACGATCACCACGATCATGAAACGCAACTACGTGGAGAAACGCGATAAAGACGGCATCAAGCGCGAAGTGCACATCATCCGCCTTGATAAAGGCAATCAACTTAAAAAAGAAGTTACCGTTGAGAATACCGGCGCTGAAAAAGGAAAATTGTTCCCCACCGACCTCGGTATGGTGGTCACCGATTTCCTGAAGCAACATTTCAAAAACGTGATGGACTACAACTTCACGGCCAAGATCGAAGAAGAATTTGATGAGATCGCCGATGGTAAGCTGAAGTGGAACAAAATGATCGACAGCTTCTACCGGCCCTTCCACAGCGATATCGAAGTAACACTTGAAACCGCTGAACGTGCCAAAGGAGAACGCGAACTCGGTGTTGAACCTGAAACCGGAAAGCGCGTGATCGCCAGGATGGGACGTTATGGCCCCATGGTACAGATCGGAGAAGCCACTGATGAAGAAAAACCACGCTTCGCCAAACTGAAAACCGACCAGAGCATTGAGACCATCTCCATGGAAGAAGCCATGGACCTGTTCAAACTCCCGCTCACCCTGGGGGAGTACAAAGAGAAGGAAGTTGCTGTAAACGTAGGCAGGTTCGGCCCTTATGTGAAATGGGGCGAGGAATACATCTCCCTTCCCAAAGGAGAAGACCCGCTAACCGTAGACATCGACCGCGCCATTCAACTGATCGGCGAGAAAGAACTTGCGGACGCGCCGATCGCCATGTATGAAGGCAAACCAGTTACCAAAGGCAAGGGCAGGTTTGGTCCTTTCATTAAGTGGAACGATCTTTTCATAAACATACCACGGGCTTACAATTTTGACCAGCTTACACAGGCGGATTGCCGGGAACTGATCGAAAAAAAACTGGATAAAGAAGCGAACAGGTTCATCCAGCAATGGCCTGCGGAAAAGATATCCATTGAGAACGGAAGATGGGGGCCATTTGTACGCTTCGGTAAAAAGATGCTTAAATTGGGCAGGAAAGCGGACAATACAAAATACACCGCTGAAGAAGCCGCAGAAATTGGCCTGGAAGAAGTAAAAAAGATGATTGAAGCTGAATTGCCGGATGCTTTTACGAAAAAAGCGCCCGCAAAAAAAGCGGCACCAAAGAAAGCAGCCGCCAAAAAAACAGCTCCAAAAAAGGCCGCACCTAAAAAGAAGGCCTAAACGTTTACAGCGCAGCATGAATGAAACGAAAGAAATATCGGCCCTTTTTCATTTGATAGACGACCCCGATGAAGAAGTTTTCAGCACGGTGGCGAACAGGATCGTGGGCTATGGAAAACCTATCATTCCGAACCTGGAAAACCTTTGGGAAAATACCCCCCAGGAAGCGGTGCAATTGCGCATCGAATTACTGATCCACCGGTTGCATTATAAGGACCTCCTCGCCGATTTCACCCAATGGGCATCGATGAAGGAACCGGATTTGCTTTCCGGCGCCATACTGGTCGCGCGTTTTCAATACCCGGATCTCGTCGTGAGCCAGGTATTGCAGGAAGTGGAAAAACTCCGCCGGAACGTATGGCTCGAACTCAACACTTACCTCACTTCACTGGAACAGGCCAATGTACTGGGTACCATCCTTTATAATTATTTCAACCTGAAAGGACTGGAAACCTCTTACCAGCAACCCAACGATTTTCTCCTCAATAAAGTGCTGGACGCCAAAAAAGGCAACCCGGTAGGCAATGGCATATTGTACCTGATCCTCTGCGAAATGCTGGAAGTGTCCATTAAAGTAATCAATATTCCCCGCCAGTTTATCCTCGCTTATTTCGATTCAGAATTCGATTTCGAAGAAATGCGGCAGGAACCGGAAGATAAAATACAGTTTTACATCGACCCGATGAACGGACATGTATATACGCAGCAGGACATAGAAACATATTTTAAACGGATATCCGTTCCCCCCACTGTTTCTTACTTCAAGCCCTTCAGCAACAAAAGGGTAATCCAGCACCTGCTGGAAGAACTCGCCAAATGTTTCGAGGACGAGAAGAACGTGTATAAGAAGGAAGAATTGATGCAACTGGCCAATATCGTTCATCCATAATGTCCATTCAAAGTTCCGGCTGGCAAACAGATGCTTTGGTAACAATTCCAGAATCGTTACTGCTCTCTTATGCCTGGTATTGTTTTGCCAGTGCGCATGAAGTCTTTTATACGCATCTGTTAACCGGTGGAATCATACTTTCGGGTTTTGTGGCATTGCTGATGTGCGCGGGCGCATGGCTGGCATGGAAAAAAGAAATACGGGAAAATGAAGCTGTAAACGAGGCACAACGCATGCGCACGTTGGATATGGAGGAAAACATCCTTAACGAAGCTGTGAAAGACCACGAGCTGGATCAGCTAAAGTGGAACGAGATGATCCGTGAAAACATCGGCACCACACCGTTAAAACACCGTCCTATTTTACCTATCCTCCTCCGTACATTTGTGTTCGCGTTCCTCGCCTGTTGTTCCCTTCCATTGCTGCATGCTTCCGGGTGGATGCAGTATGACTTGCAATTGCATACGGCGGCGGCCGCACTGCTGGCAATTGTGGGCGCGTGGAAGTTCGGTATTACAGGCAGGAAAACATGGTCCGGCGCCTTGCGGATGCTGGCCAACGGCGCGGTTTTATATGTAGTGGTGAAAGTATTGTTTGCGATTACAGGATGAGATCAAATGGAACAGTTTAAATCGTTAGCCTTTCATACAAAGTATTGGCTTAAATGAAATGCTGCGAAAATATATTCCTACCCATTTTTTTGCTCTGGTAATTTCATGGCGGGGAAAAGCGAAGCGATCAGCATACCAACTGATGCCACCTGCGCAAGGATGATGCCCAGCTTCAGTTCCGGACATTCGCCTGCGTAACAGACATTCATGAGCAACAGGTTGCGGATACTCCAGGCCAGGTTTGCGCCGCAGAAGAAGAAATTATACCGTTTTGCCCAAACTTTCGGGATCAGGAAGAAAGCGATGGCAGCCGCGGTAAAAACGAGGTTCATATATGCGGGTCGGCCAAAGTTCGTTCCTTCCGCGTGTAACCCTGTTACCGTGATGTCCTTCGACTCAATGTATATCCATGGAAGGAAAACGGAAACGATCATCAGCAACGATGCCACAAGGCCTGTTTGAGTGGAATACTTCATCCGGAGAATTTTCGCAAAAATAAGGTATTCAACCGCTTCGGAGGTTATTCTTTACCGGCATCTATTCAAGGATGAGTTCAATTACGGGAACCTCCACGCCTGGTTTAACAACGGGCAGTTGGAGTACCACATCCCAGGCGTTACCCGTTTCTGTGGTATGGCTTCCGGAAGCAGCAGGGGAACTGAACCTGATTTCAGAACCATCATGCAGGAACTGGGCATAACGGAACTTACCTTTATACCCGGGCAGGTGCAGTGATTTAAAGGGCCATTGCAGCACATGGATATAGAGCCTTTTGGTAGTGGCATTGTAGGTGAGCAGGCAGTTCGCGGGTTTGCTGAAAGTGGCGGGCGCTTCCGTGCAACCATAGATAGAACGGTTGTTGAAACGCATCCATTTACCGATGCCTTCCAGTCGTTCTGTGGCACGTTCATCAAAGTTACCCCGTGCCGTTGGTCCGACGTTCAGCAACAGGTTGCCGCCTTTGCTTACTGTTTCGATCAACATTACGATGAGTTGGTTTACGGATTTCCAGGTGTTTTCGTCACGGTGATAACCCCAGGATCCGGAGAAAGTCTGGCAGGTTTCCCAGGGCACTTTCACGCCATTCACCTTCACCCATTCAGAAGGCATGAACTGTTCCGGGGTTTTATAATCCCACCCCCAGTCAGTATCGTTAAGTTCCAGCCTGTCGTTCACGATGATCTGCGGCTGGAGCTGGCGCACCAGTTTCAGCAGGTTTTCCGAATCCCATTCGTTCCGGCCTTTTCCATTGTAGGAGAAGTCGAGGAACAGTTCATCTATTTTCCCGTATTGCGTCAGCAATTCGCGCAGTTGGTCCTTCATGTACTGCTGGTACACTTTCATATCGCGCTTCGCATTTTCTTCCGCTCTTTTCGCGGGATCGGTTGGTGTGGGAGGATGGCTCGCATCCATACTGAAATGCGGATGGTTCCAATCGATGAGCGAATAATAGAATCCAATGCGGATGCCTTCGGCTCTGAAAGCTTCCACCATAGGCTTTATCAGGTCTTTGCCGTAAGGCGTATTGGTAATCTTGTATTCCGTGAACTTTGTATCCCAGAGACAAAAACCTTCATGGTGTTTGGTGGTGATCACCATATATTTCATGCCGGCCAGTTTTGCCTGCCGGGCCCATTCTTTCGGATCGAACATGTCGGGATTGAACAGGGAGAAATATTTGCGGTAGTTTTCGGGCGATATCTTCTCGTGTTGTTGCACCCATTCGTGGCGCGCGGGCATGGCATAAAGTCCCCAGTGGATAAAAAGTCCGAAGCGATCATTCGTCCACCAGGCCATTCTTTTTTCTTTCTGCTCGGGTGTTTCTTTTGCCCAGGCCGGACGCTGCTGCGCAAAAGTTACACTTAGTAAAAAAAGCAGGGCAAGGCAGCAGTATAGCTTCTTAAAGGAGAAAAACATCATGGCAAATCGTTTTATATGGCACAAATTAACTGGTTGCCCGATGCATTAATTTGTTGGAATTGGCCGAATTATAAAGAATTTTGGCCGACATTCTACGCAAACCTTTGCGTAAACATCCGCCACTGTTAAGATTTATTTAACAGTTTTTAGCCGCTTTACTGCCCAGAAACACGGGAAACGAACGCAAGTTTCATTGTGTCTTGCCGTCTTAATCCGTGTTCGTCAGGCTCATTAACCACCACATACCCAATCGCTCATGAATAAACGTATCAGCATTTTACTGATCGTTGTGTTAGTAACCTTTGCCAAATCTTCTCTTTTCGCGCAAACCAAGGGGGATATCCGCGGCGTTGTCATCAGCGCTGAAACGGGTAAACCCCTTGAGAACGCGACCATCAATGTGCTCCTTCAGAAAGACTCTTCCACGGTCGGTTACAAAATCACCGATAAAAAAGGAGAATTCTCTATCGCCAACCTTAATTACGGCTCCTACATTCTAAGCCTTACTTTTATTGGCCATGAATACAGGGAAGTGCCTTTTGTGCTGGATAAAAAATCACTTTTACTGGATACTGTATCCTTAATGAACTCTGCGGCCACGCTCGACGAAGTGGTAGTGAGTTTCAAAAAACCGCCCATGGTGGTGAAAGAAGATACCGTTGAATTTAATGCGGATTCCTATAAAGTAAAGCCAGAGGCGCTTGCAGAAGACCTGCTCAAAAAACTCCCGGGCATTGAAGTGGACAGAGACGGCAACATCACAGCGCATGGTCAGCAGATCACCCAGGTATATGTGGATGGAAAACCATTCTTTGGCGGAGACTTCAAAATGGCCACGCAGAATCTTCCCGCCAATATCCTGGATAAGATTCAGGTGGTAGACAAAAAAACGGACAAGGCGCGTTTCACTAAAGTGGACGATGGCCAAAGGGAAAAGATCATCAACATTACGATTAAAAAAGACAAACGCTTCGGCTATTTCGGACGTGGAAACGCAGGGTACGGCAGCGATGACCGTTACAATGGCCGCCTAATGTTCAACCGTTTCAAAGGTGATCGCCAGATTTCCGTTTTCGGCTCCGCAGGCAACATCAACGCCGGTGGCCGCGGAAACGATCAGCGCGCCAGTGATGGGCTGAACACCAACCAGCGGCTGGGCGTTAATTACAGGAACAATTACGATAAAAAACTGGATATTGCCTCGTCGGTTTCCGTTAACAATAACGAATCTTTTAACATCAACAATACAAAAAGGCAAACCATCGCGGCGCCAGTATTCATCTATGACGAATTGCAGCGTGGAGACAGAAAAAATAAAGGACTAAACTGGAACGCGGAGATCGAATACAAGCCCGATACCATGACTGAAGTAAGGGGCAGATTAAACGCCACTTACGGAGACAATAGTACGCAGCAACGTAATCTTTTTTACAATACGCGGGAAACTGGAGACACCATAAGTTCCGGATTCAGGAACAACTTCAATAGCGGCAATACGCTCAATTTTAGCGGTGAATTAAACGTAATGCACCGCTTCAAAAAAGACAGGAGAAGCATGACTTTCGGACTGAACTCCAATAACGGATTCAGCGATATGGAAAACTTCGTCAACTCCCTGAATGAAGGCGTTGATACGCTTGGAAACCCATTCAGCATAGCTACAGACAGGCTTACCAATAATAATTCTTCGAACAATAGGGTCAACTTAACTTTTTCTTACACCGAGCCTATATTCAAATCAAACCTGATCGAATTTACCTACGGCTATAATTGGAGCATCAATAAAAGTGACAGGACAACTTTCGATGGCGACAATGGCAAGTATGAGGAAATTAATGATTCGCTTTCCAATCGTTTCAGAAACTCAAGCAATTTCCAAAGGGCGGGTCTGAAATTCGTTGGCATAGGAAACTTCTACAATTACAACATTGGCGTAGACATGCAGGATATGGACCAGCGCAACAACAATATCTCGAAAGATTCGCTTGTTACGCAAAGGTTTACCAACTTTTTACCTTCCGCAGGAATTACATTCTTCAACAAAAAAGGAAGAAATATTAATATCTTCTATAACGGACAGATACAGCAACCCACCATTCAGCAATTACAGCCAATTCCAGATCCCAGTGATCCATTATACCGGTTTATAGGCAACCCCGATCTTCAAAACGAATTCACCCATAACATCAATTACAAATACAATGAGGTGCTTCGTAATTCTGAAATCAACATCAACTTTTCCGGGAATTACAGTAAGACACAGGACAAGATCATCAACAATACAAGATTCAACAGGGTAACAGGTGAAAGAACCGTAATGCCTGTTAACGTGGATGGCGTATGGACCACCGGATCCAGATTAGGCTTTGGTATGCCGATTATTAAAAAGATATTACGGTATTCTTTGGATGCAGGTATAAATTATGGAAATGGTGTTTCATTTTTTGACGACGCTGAAAACAAGTCGACCAATTTTAACTACAACGTGGGCGGAAGAATTAACGCAGATGTGGGAGAATGGCTGGAATTCAGCTACAGCACACGCTTTAACAGGAATAGCGTAAAATATTCACTTGACCAGACAAGAAACAACGTCTTCTACACCACCAACCACAGTTTTGATATTTCCGTAGAAGCCCCCGGCGGCGTTGAACTGAAATCCGGTTTCGATATCCGCGAGAACAGGGGCAATACTGCGCAGTTCAACCAAACGGTTTCGCTCCTGAATGCGGAACTGGTAAAACACCTTATGAAAAGAAGGATGCAGATTTCCATCCAGGGATTTGACCTGCTGAACCAGAACCAGAACATCAACCGGACGGTTACCCCCGAATTCATCCTTGATGAAGTTCGGAACACGCTTACCCGTTATTTCATGCTGAACATCTCTTACCGTTTTGGTAAGTTCGGTGGTGGCGGCGGTGGAAGAGGGCCAGGTGGACCAGGCGGCGGGCCACGAGGTGGTGGCGGCGGTTTCGGCGGCGGAAGGGGTAGGATGTAGATTCATTCAAGTGGGACAAAGGTGAACATCCATTTCACTGGGTTCTGCCAGTCCTTTCCCTTGAAACTTCCCACAGGCAGCTTTATCAATACTGTATTCCAGCCTTTTTTCACCGGAACTTTTGTGGGTGTACGATATTCGTAACCCTCATCCTCTAAAGGGATTTCGATGTATCCTTTCCTACCGGCCCGTTTCCATTCGGGTGCGGGAACAAGGCGGTTATTCACCCATATCCTGCTTTTTTTGTGGTCCCATTCACCTGCTGGCGGTGTATCTGTTGCGGGCGAGCGGGAAAGGTTATTGAAACCGATCCAGCAATCCACCGTTCCGGCATTTTCACTCCAGAACTTCGTGGTGGCGTACCAGGTAGTACTGTCTTCCGGATGGAGCAGTGCGCCACTGATCAATGGTGCCCACCAGTGCCGGAGGATGATGGTGGCACCGGTTTGTATAAACTTAGCATTGCTGGTATCCTGATTGAAGCCAGTTGATTCAGGGGGAAATATTTTTGCCAGGTCTCCGTTGTTCAAAAATGGTCCCAACAGTTTCCATTCCAGATGCGATTGCCGTACATAAGGAAATGACAGGTGTGCGTAATAACGCAGTTTGTGGTCAAGCAATCTTTCTTCAAATGCAGCAAAGGCTTTTGCTTCAGGGGAGCCAGCCGCTCCAATATTGGCCTTCCACCCTTCGCTTCCGCCGCCCCGCCACGAACGTTCGGCGAAAGCGAGCATGCCCGGATAGACGGGATTCATGGTAAGGATATCCATTTCATCGCGTACGGCCCTGTCGTGCCACATACAAATGGTGCCGCCCAGCAGCAGCGTATCGCCCACCGACTTATCAGCGATGCGGCGGTGAAAAATGGTGGCCACGCCTTCCAATGGGTCCATGTGGTTCAGGTAAAGATGCCTCGAATCAATGAACTGCCATTGTGCGGTATTGCTGCGGTGCGCGTTATCGTCCATCCACAACTGCCGGATGGTGCTTCCTGAAAAATTGCCGCCCGGCTGCCATCCGATCACGCGCTTTCCGAAACCTTCTATGAACGCAGTCATTTCAAGGATAAAGCGTTTGTTCGTGATCTTTACTTCATCCGCGCCAATATGCATATAATCCACTTCATAAGTGGTGAGGAATTCCTCCAGAATGTTCTTAACAATGGCCATACCGCTATCAGCCTGCATGTCAGTTCCCATGGCGCGCCGGAAGGCAGCGCTGTGTCCGGGCATATCTATCTCGGGTACAAAACGGATATGGCGTTCTTTGCAATAAGCGATCAGTTCCTTTATTTCCGCCTCGCTGTAAAACTTCCCTTTGTTGCGCAGCATGTGTGCGGCATCTGTTAGCTGCGGATATTTTTTTATGGCTATCCGCCAGGCGATGTCTTCCGTAGCATGGAAATGAAAAACATTCAATTTATTGGCGGCCATTACATCGATCTGTTGTTTCAGGGCAGGCATCGACATGTAATTCCTTCCCACATCAATCATATATCCACGCCAGGAAAAAGCAGGCCAGTCGGTAATGGAACAGAAAGCTATTTTCCCATTAAACAGCAGTTGTTTCAAGGTTTGTATGCCGTTGAATATGCCGTGCGGCATATTGGCTGTAAGTTGAATTCCTGAAGCCGTTACTTTGAGTTGATAGGCCTCGTTGAGCTGCCTGGGGGCATTTACTTTTCCGATAGAAATTGTTAAGGATAATCCCTGTACATTTTTATCCGTAATGTTCATTTTTACCCCAGCCTGCTGAAAATACTGTTGCAGTTGAAGGGCCTCTGGCAGCAGCGATGCATCTTTTACTACGATATTCCTGCATTGCGCCAGGGACAATGTCCCATTTCCACCATCAAACTGTTGTGGCAGGGGAATCAGGGAAACTTTTTGCGCGTAAGTTGAAATGGCGAGGAGTAAGCAAAAGCAGCAAAAAACAGGTCTCATTTCACTTTCAGTTTAAAGGTGGATGCAGGGAGGTTGGCGTCATTTACCAGGTTTCCGTTGCTGAAAGAATTCCATCCATAATAAATATAAACGGGTCTTTCAGGGGCTGCAACGACGACGCGTTTGTTCCGGATGAATGCTTCAGATGGTAACTGGCCATCGGTGGAAAAGCCTTTCAACACAGCGCCATCTGAAGGGTGTAGTCCTTTTGCATACCGGAACGATATGCTGATAAATCCGTTCCTGTACTTCGCACGCAAGGCCAAAGGCCCCGATGGTATAACGTTTTTCTTATAGTGATGGCGGAGCGCCCATGCGGCCAGTCGTTCCCCCACCACTTTCTTATTGGTCGGATGCACATCATTGCGCGCACCGGCATCGCTGCTTACGGCCATGCCACTGTTCGGCAGCAGCTGTAGTATTTTTCTTTGCTCGTCCCTGAACCATGGCCACAGTTGTCCTTTATAGTGCACCGTATCTATCGACGACAGTTGCACAAAATAATAAGGCAAACGTTTCTTCCATTTCCTCCGCAGTTCCTGTACCATCAACCTATTCAGTGCGGCATACTCCTTCACCCGTTCTGTTTCCTGCGCATTGCTTTCGCCCTGGTAGTTGATGATGCCCGATACCGCCATCGGAAGTATGGGTTCAATGCCCGCCTGGTAGGCGAAGCCGGGTTTGTAAGCATGAAACTTCCCGTTTTCATCTGAAGGAACATGTTTTAGGGCGCCAACATTTTGCTTCCCCCTTTCACGCACCCAAACCGGCAAGGCCTCATTCTCCATCCAATCGCCGTTTACTTTAGAAGTGAACTCCCCGCTATTCCGAAGCGCTTCAGGGGCAATAAATGTTTCCAGCGGCGCTCCTCCGATGGACAAGTTGATGAGTCCCACCGGAACGCCAGTTTCAGCGCCAATCTTTCTTCCGAAATACCAGGCAACGGCGCTCATCGTCCGGAAAGAACTGCTGTCGCTTACCTGCCAGTTGCCGCTGTAAAAAGAATCTTTGTGCAGCAATTGAACAACCGAATCAGAGAAGGAAGCCGCGAAAATATTTTTTCCAGCGTAAGTCGGGTTATAAAAACGCAGCATTGGCTGATGGCTGTCTTTAACCGTTTCCCTGTAATGCAGTTCCCGGTACATGGGCCATTCCATATTGCTCTGCCCGATGCACAGCCATACATCACCCATCAGCAGGTTATTGAGTTCAATGGATGCCATGCCGCTCCTGATGTGCATCCGCTGCCCGTTTGTATCAGCGGGACGGGGACGAAAATGAACGATCCATCCAGAATCGGCACCTGCGATAGTTTTTCTGGTATCCCTTCCGAACTGAACAAATACGGTGTCCCCCGGAATTGCCTTCCCCCAAACCGCGATGGGCGCGTTTCTTTGAAGCACCATATTGCCGGAGAATATGGGTGGTAATTTTAATTGCGCCGTCACCGTAACCGGCAGGATCAGCAGGAGTAAAATAAGTATTCTCATTTTGGTTGAAAGCATTGGCCGGATTGCGTATTGTGTTGTAACTCCTTCAGGTGTTCCTGCAATATCCTGCTGCAATACCATTCCTGCCGCGGCAGGTGAAACGGCCCCTTGAATAAGTTGCCTTTCGCAGGCTGGGCAACGGTGCCGTCTCTATGCAGGTAGCCGTACCATTCCCCCTGTTCACGGTCATGGAAATGCCGGTAGGCATACTCGTGTATCTGCCTGTGCCATTGCGCGTACTTTTCGTTGCCCGTTATCAGGTAAGCCAGCAGGGTGGCGATGATGGTTTCATTTTGTGGCCACCAGAATTTCATATCCTGCCAGTATTCCTGTACGGGTTTATTGTACACATCTCTGTAATACAGGATACCGCCGTATTGTGGGTCCCAGCCGCGTTCCCACATATAGTCGAGCATCCGGCATCCAAGGGCTGTCAGCCTTTTATCGTTGTTGCGGTATTTTGCTTCGTGGAGGATGAACCATGCGCCTTCAATGGCGTGTCCCGGGTTAAGGGTTCGCCCATCAATGTGGTCGATGATGCTGCCATCGGGGGCCACCTGTTCCATCACGCAACGGATATCATCTTTCACGAAATAAGTTTCAATTTCAGTGATCCACTGGTCGATGAGTGCATCACAGCGTTCATCTCCAACCAGTTCGCGCAGTTGCTGTGCCGTATTGATCATGATCATGGGTATCCCGATGCCGCGGGCTGGCCTTGTTGAAGTAAATTTATGCGGCAGTTTCTTTTCGCCGTTCGCGTATTGAATGCATTTACTGAAAACAGTCCTTGCTTTGTCAGCGGCATCCCCGTCGCCAGTGGCTTTGGCGTAAGCGGCCATCGCGATCACATAGAAGGTTTCGGAAAAAAAATAGCGCCGTTTACGGATAGGCCTACCATCTCTTGTAACATGGAAGAACATTTGTCCGTCGCTGTCGAAACAGTGTTTATGCAGAAAATCATACCCGAGCACGGCACCATCGAGCCATTCTTTTTTTTGTTCCACGGTATTGTATAAAGTGGAAAGCAGCCAGGTGGCGCGGCCCTGTATCCATACGGCTTTATCATCGTCGATGAGCGATCCGTCCCTGTCGCGCATCAGCAGGTAACCTCCATGTTCCAGATCGAAGGAACGCGGGAACCAGAAGGGAACGGTATCGTGGAGCAATTGGTGCGTATAGAATTTTTCGAGTGCCACCAACTCTTCTGTTGAGTATGCCATTCTAAATCTTTTGAAATACCTTCCCCTGCTCCAATTCATCAGGAACAGGACAAATCGTTTTTAGGTGTTTTTTATCCCTTTGCGTTTATTCTTCCCCGTGGCTGGCTGAAGGATGTCTTTCACAGGAATGCGCATAAAATAAAGGGCGCCTGTTCCTTCGTACAATAAGCCCAGGGTATCGTCATCTATTTTGGTGAGTACCGAATACCCCCAACTGCCCCTGGTGTCCAGGAGCAATTCGTGTTGGGGTTTCCAGGTTTCACCGAGGTCAAGGCTTGCTTTAATGGTGGTATTGATTCTTGCGCGGTCGGAATTGACATTACTGAAGAACACCACGTCTTTCATTTTCCCCTCCAGGTTCACTTTTACTTTGATGATACTGGCCTGGCAAACGGGGTCGGGCAAAGCCTGGAAGGAAGTGGGGTGTTCGGTCCAGGTGCTGCCCATATCGGTGGTGGTGGCAACGCTTCTGAAACGGCCCCTGTTGTCGCGCATGTTCAGCATCAATGTGCCCGGTGTTGTTTCAATCACCTGCGCTTCGGTGGTATTGCTTTTGGCGCCGGTACCGCTTTTCCAGGACAGCCCATGATCGGTGCTGTAGATGATGGCGGAATGCGGAATGCCTACTGAGGACGGGGTTGTTGTTTCGTCCCAGTATTGTGAGGGAAATACCAGTGTGCCGTTCTGCATGGCGATGCCGTTGCCGGGTCCGTTAAAGTACAGGTGCCATGAAGGGTGCTTTACCTGCTTCGTAATGCTTTCCGGTGCGCTCCATGTTTTGCCGTCATCGCTGCTGTGCACCAGCACGAACTGACCGGTGGTGTCGGGTGAAAGGCCCGGTTTCGAGCCTGCGATGGACCGGTTTCCCTTGCTCCACAACGCAGCTACCCATAACTTTTTTGTAACGGGATCGAATAGAATACAGGGATCTCCGATCCCGTTGTTTTCATGGGGTGCGCCCATATCCATGATAATTTTCATTGGCTCCCAGGTTTGTCCGCCATCTATACTGCGGCTCATACCCACATCAATATTTCCGGGAAGGTCGCCACTGTTTTTGTACCGTACATCATACACGGCAATGAGGGTGCCTTTGTCGGTGGTAATGATGCCGGGAATACGGTAAGAATGAACGTTATCATCGCCGGCCAGGCGCACCGCTTCCGCCACACGGTGGGTATTGGAGGAGGGAATAAGCGCGGTACCTTTTTGCGCTTCAATCAGCTGCTTTTCGTTATTATCCGCCAGGAAATGTACAGCTTCAGCAATAAATGACGCGCCTACCTGAGCGGTTTCTTTCAATGAGGCGGACACCACCAGGTTGGTGATACCGGGCTGAAAGGTATACTGAAAGGGCAATGCCGTGAGGTGTGCAATTTTTTCGGATGCGGAAAGCTGCGTGGATGATCTGTTAATGGTGGTCTCCGTTCCGGTATGATACAATTCGATCTTTGCGATCGATTGAACAGCCGTCTCATCCAAACGAAGTTGTAATTCCCGGTACGTGATGGTTCTTCCCGCAGGAACATAAATACGGAGTTGGATCAGCATATTCCGGTCCACTCTTTTAACAGTAGGTATCACGGGTGAAATGGCTGTTACTTTAATTCCCGTTTCCTTTTTTTGCTGCGCATGAGCGGCAGGAAAAAATCCCAACAGGAACAACCATAAAAAACAAGCGCTTAACTTTTTCATATCATCAATTTGCGTAGAACAGATCAGGATAGTTCCCTTGATTTTGGTTTCAGAAAGAAGAGTTGCACCAACAATGCGAGCAGTACGATGCCTGCGAGCAGGGAGAAATCTCTTCCCAGGTTGCCGGCGTCGGTGGATCGTCCCAGCCAATCGGTTACAAAGGCGCCAGCGAATACGCCGGCCATATTCATTAACCCGTAAGCCGTGGCGCGGTATTTCGCGGGCACGAACTGGCAGAGGATGGGCATGTTGTTCGCGTCGAACATACCGAAGCCAAAACCAAAACAGAAAGCCGCGCCCACCACGCTGAAGAGGGAATGGCCGAAGCCCACGAACAATAGTGATGGAATGGTAAGTCCTAATCCAATGGCGCTGGTGTATATCCTTCCCCGGATATTTTTCTGCACCCAGCGGTCGGATAGAATTCCTCCGAAGATCACGCCAATGAAGGAAGATGCGGCGATGGTAATGGTGGAAAGCGGTCCCGCTTCAGCCATTTCAATGCCCAGACTTTCAGAAAACAAGGTAGGCAGCCAGTTTTTTACGCCCCAACCTGGTAAGCTCGGCATGGCAAAATAGAACAGGATGATCCAGAAAGAAATATTCGTGAACAACAACATCAGTCCCTTCCCGATCCCTGGTGCAACCATCCTTTCCGTGTGCGCTGCCGGTAGTTTCTTTTCCTTTAAAAAAAGTACCAGCACCAGGGCGTACACCATGCCGATGATGCCAAAACTATGAAAAGCCGTTTTCCAGGAGTAGGCCGTGGCAATGGTGGCGCCGAAACCGCCCAGGGCCTGGCCCACGTACAGCCCGGTCATGTGAATGCCTACGGCCAGCGACCTGGTTTTATCGGTATGATAATCCGCTATCAACGACAATCCCGCAGGAATATACAAGGCTTCACTCACCCCCATAATGGCGCGGAGCCAGTACAGTTGAGAGAAAGTTTGCGCATATCCCATAGCAAGCGTAACGGCGCTCCACACGAATAAGCTGGTGATGATGAGCCATTTCCTGTTCACCCGGTCGGCTATAATACCCGCCACCGGACTCATGAATCCGTAAATCCACAGGAAGATAGCCATGAGTCTGCCAAAGTTGGTGGCCGTTTGTAATTCAGCTATATCCAGCATCATGGATGGTTTCATGGTGCTCAGCATCTGGCGGTCCATGTAATTGAGTAATGCCACCACCCAAAGCAGTCCTACCACTATCCAGGGATATGTTTTCGACCGGTTCATTTGTGCATCAGTTTAGCGGATAGAATGAACGGAGAACGAATACCGGCTTTTATTTCGCCACTTGGAAGGAAAAAATTTGCGTTCCACACCAAAGCCGTTGTGGTAACAGGTGTTGGGAAAGGGATATGTCCTGCTGTTTCCCATGTATCCGCAATAATATTGTAAGCAAGAACTTCATTGCTGAACCCGGGATGCTCGTTTTGAAGTGTCGCTTTTTCAG
Source organism: uncultured Flavihumibacter sp. (assembly GCA_946482545.1). The sequence continues at coordinate 36,021 of CAMLRX010000008.1, forward strand.
CCGTAAGTCGTGCCTTTTCTTTTTCATCTCTGCTATTGGCGATAGCGTTGATCAGGGTTTCGGTACGGTGGAAGGCGTCTCCTTTATCGCCGCCAAAAACGAATAGGGTATTGTGGTGCACAACGCCTGTTCCGGCGCTCAAAGCATAGGGTAAAGCCGTTTTTTCTTTCCATTCCATGCTGTTTATATTGAATACGGATACCGTTTTGTATAATACACTGGTGTTGTTGTGACGCTTCATTCTTCCGCCGATAAGGTAAACACTTGCGTTGTGCTGCAGCAGTATGGCATGCGATACCGGTTTGGGCAGAACAGGTAATACCTGCCATCCTGCTTCCGTATTGTCGAGGTCCAGCAGCAGGAACTGGTTGCTCACGCCCGCTGTTGTTTCACCGCCCGCGAGGTAAATTCTGTTTCCAATGGCAGTAGCCGATGCATTTGTTACGGGAACAGGAAGATCGGGTAATGCACTGAAGCTGATGTTCCGGCCTTTCTCCGGTAATTCAACCAGGAACGTATGTTTGCTGATGCCGTTTTCATTTTCACCACCAGCATACACGATCCCTTTTCCAGTTGAGCAATTGGCGGTATAAGCCACATTCATGGGCAGCGTATCCATATTTTCCAGCACCAGTTTCTCCCCTGTACTTCTATATACATACACCTGATTGTAGTACCGTTTCTTTCCGCCATTCCAGGGCATTCCTTCCGGGAAATTTGCTCCTCCTGCCACCAGCAATCTGTTTGCATGAATACCTGTTACCGGACCGGCGAACCCTATGGAACTTTGCCCGGAACGGTTAGCAGGAAGTTCGGCTGCAATACGCCATTGCAGCGTTTGCTCCCTTACTTTTTGCGCATGTATGGTTGCTGATAAAAACATGAGTGGTAGTAAAAGTGATATGGTTGTTCTATTCATGATGGTTTATACCTGAACACCAGGTGCATGATGAGATGAAAAATTACGAAAGCCCAGTTTTTCAGTTTCGGCTTTAAATGCGGCGTAAGCTTCAGCAGACATATTCCGGACCGGCAAACGGAAGGCGCCGCAATCGATGCCGAGTAGTTTCATATAAGCTTTGCCAGTGGCGATGCCGCCGTATTTTCCCAGCAGCGTGATCATATCGATGGAAGTCTGTTGTAACCTGTTCGCTGTTTTAAGGTCTCCGTTGCGGAACGCGTCCATCAGTTGGTAGTACAGCGGGGCGGCATAATTGAAGGTGCTTCCAACTGCAGCCTTTGTACCTAACGCGAGCGCGGAAAGCATGTTTTCATCTCTTCCCCAGAGCATATCATATTTCCCGTTGGCGAAGTTCATGCAGGAAAGAAAATCCATAAAATCTTCATGGGTATATTTAATGCCTGCGAAATTGGGAAGGTTTTCGTCCACAGCTTTCAACAGATCGATCATCGGAAAGTTCACACCGGTGAGCACCGGGATGTGGTAATAATAGAATGGCAGGTCAGGAACAGCGTTCGCCACTTCCTTGCAACAAGCGGCCAGCAGTTGTACCGAAGCCGGTTTGAAGTAGAAGGGCGCTGTAAAAGAAACGGCATCCATGCCGGCTTCCCGTGCGTGAATGGCGAGTTCGATGCAATCCGCAAGGCAGGTACCGCCCAATAAAGGCATTGCTATAAAATCAGGATCATTTTTGGTGTGGATAGCCCATGCTTCCACCACCAGTTTTTTCTCTTTCAATGATAAGGAAACGCCTTCGCCTGTGGACCCGCAAATGAACGCACCTTTCACGCCGTTCGCTTTCAGCATTTCATAGTACATGGGAATTAAGGAAAGTTTCAGTGCCCCATCATCGTGCATGGGCGTAAATGGTGCTGCAATCAATCCTTCCAGGTGCTTTCTGTTCATACACTTCGTTGTTAAGTATAAATTTGGGATAATTTTTTAGAACCGGGAGCACGAAAACTCCCGGTGTTTACTGCTTACGAGTACCCTTTCCTGTGAAAAATTTATCAGGGCCTTGGGTAGCCTGTTGTCTGGTCCAGCAAGGGGTCCGCGTTCAACATCGCCTGCGAAAGCGGTAGTAAGAATTTAGCTGCCGTGGTGGGTGAAAAATAATTGGGGTCCAGCGCCGCGTAAACATAGCTATCCCCTGCCCTCCTCAAAGCCCACCAGCGTTTGCCTTCTGCGATAAACTCCCGCAGGTACTCTTCCAGAATGGCATTCATATTCTCAGTAATGTTGCCATTGGTGTATGGCGTTGCCGCGCTACCATAAGCTCTTTGCCTGATGGCGTTTATTTCCGCAGAAGGGTCTTCGCCCAGTTTTGCTTTGGCTTCCGCCAGCAGCAACAGTACATCCGCATAACGGTAAACGGGATAATCGTTGTTGTAAATTTGTGTGGTGCCCGAGGTGGTGCCAATGTATTTGGTCAGGAAAATACCCCTGGTGCCAAACGGAGCGGCAGTTGAATACATTACGCGGAAGGTATTGGCAATACGCTGGTCGGCGGCTCCGGAACTCAGCCGGTTGATCATGGCCTGGTTCATCCCTACCCTGTTGGCGCCGCCCACATAAGGATAAACGGAAGACACCGTAGGTGTGGCCGCCTGTGCGAACGACAAAGTATTCGCCTGGATCGCATTCACCAGGAAACTGCCGAAAACACCAAGTTGTGCCTGTTGCAGTTCATAGTTCACCGCGAAGATCATCTCCTTGTTGTTCACTTTTTTGGTGGGATCGAAGATGTCGGCGTAATTGGTTTGCAGTCCCAGTGTGGCCCCTTCCAGGTTCTTCACTTCCTGCAAAGCTGTTTTCGCCACGTTAAAATCGGCATTGCCGCCGCCGTGGTGCGTACCCGACCATAGGAAAACATCTCCTTTCAGGATCAAAGTTGCCACTCTGCTCCAATACACACGTTTTCCCGCGGGAAGGGTATTCGCGGTACCGAACAGCCGCAGCGATTCTTCGATATCGGCTTTCACCTGCAACAGGATACTGTCGGCAGAAGTACGGCGTTTATAAGTCTCCGCCGCATTGCTGATGCTTTCCACCGGTTCAGTATTCAGGGGAACAGCGCCCCAGGTTCTCAACATGGTATAATACACATAAGCGCGCAGGCCATATACTTCTGCAAGCGCCTTCGATTTTTCATCCTCCGGCAAAGGCGTTTGCGGATACAATTTGATGACGTTGTTGAAATTATAGATCAGGTTGTAGAAACCTGCCCAGTTGGCGAACGGCACGTTGAGGTGACTGATGTTGTGCCGGTACAGGTTCTGGAAACCACCTTCCACGGATTCCGTGAAAAGCCCGTCCACCCATATATCGGAGCGCATTTCCCCCAACTGGAAGAAGGTTCCGGTGAAGCCCCTGAACTGCCCGTATAAGCCATGATAGAGTGTGCGTGCCGCGTTCGGGTCTTTGAGCGCCTGCTCTTTGCTTACGGCATCCTGCGGCACCACTTCATCCAGTTGTTTTGTACAGGACGACGCGGAGAGCAGTGTGGTGAAAACGGCGATCGTTAATAATGTATGCTGTTTCATCTTTCTTTTGTTTGGAATGATCAGATCTGTGTTAGAGGGTTATCCTTGCGCCGATGGTGAGTCGTCTGGGCAAAGGATATTTGCCCTGGTCTATTCCACCCACCTCGGGGAAGTTGCCACTGTAGCCACTCATGTAAAAGAGGTTGCTGCCGGTTACGTTCACGCTTACGCCTTTGATGGTACCACCCAGCTTTTCAAGAAGAGTATTGGTGAGCGCATAGCTCAATGTAAGTTCGCGCAACATTACATAGTCGCCTTTTTCCCACATATTGGCCGGGGGATTATTTCCGGAGGCATCGGTGGCGTAGTTGCGTCCCTGGTTGGCCCAGTAATAGCGGGGCAAAGTACCGTTGGTATTAACAGGCGACCATGTGTTCAGTACTTCGGAAGTGGAATTTTGCGATCCCTGCACCTGGCTGAGTCCGCGCAGTATTTCGTTGTTGAGGATGACGAAACCGAAGGCATAATCAAAGCCCGCATACAGGCGGATATTTTTAAAAGCGCTGCTGATGTTGAATCCACCGATTTGCTGTGGCGTGGTTCTGCCCACATACGTGAACTGCCTGCTGTCGATGGTATCGTTCGCATATACCTGGTGCCATTGCGCGTCGCCAAGTTGTTTGATTCTTTTATTGGCGTAAGGAAGGAATGCGTTGTACACGTTCGCATCGGTGGCCAGTTTGGAAAGATCGGTATAGATGCCGTCCCATTTCGGTGCCCAGACTTCATCTAATCCGATTCTTTGTCCTTCCGACATTCCACCCACGTACAATTGTTGCCCCGGGTTTTTAGGATCCCATACAAAGAAACCGTTGGACCTGTTCCCCGGAAGACTGTTGAATGGAAGTTTCTTGGCGAAACTTTTCACATGGAAATAGTTCGCGCCCAGTTCCAGGCTGAAGCCATCCGCTGTTCGCGGTGCGATCACTCTTGCATTCAGTGCCAGTTCCACACCTTTGTTCTGCAATTGCCCGAGGTTTGTGGTATAACTGCCGAAGCCTGTTTGGGAGGAAATATTCAGTCCTGCGAGTTTGTCGAATACGTTGCGGATAAAATAATCGGCGGTAAGCGTGATCCGGTCGTTCAGGAAACCGAGATCGGCGCCGAAGTTCAAACTGTTGGTACGTTCCCACCTGAGGTCGGAATTGATGTAGGAAGCGGCGTAAGTGCCCCCGAGACCGTTGTAAGTACCCGCATTGTTATATACCTGTGCGGTGGCGTACAGTCCAAGGGAGCTCACGTTCCCGTTCACGCCGTAGCTTACCCGTGGTTTGATGGTGCTGATGTAGTCCGACAAAACACTGCCCGCGTAGAAATCTTCGTTGTGCAGGTTCCAACCGGCCGATACACCGGGGAAGGCACCGAAATAATTTGCTTTGTTGAGCCTGCTGGAGCCATCAATACGAATCACACCTTCCAGGAGGTATTTGTTCCTGAAAATATAGTTCACCCTTCCGATGCCGGAGGTTATTCTTTCCCATGCGTTAAAATTGGAAGAAGCGCCCGCGGGATTGGTGATGGTTGTTCCCTGCACACCGGGTGGCGTGGATGCCGTGAGCCAGGGAATAAGGTCTGTTGGCGCCCCCTGCGCAAACCCGGACTGCACATAACTTTTGTAATCATAAAACTCACCGCCGGCCATCGCTGTTAAGGAATGATCGTTGAATTTTTTATTGAACTGAAGAAAAGCATTGGTGGTGTATTGTTCGATCCGGCTGTTGTTGAAACTCGCTGCCCGGTTGGTATTGAACGCGCCGCCATTGCCCTGTTGAAATGCTTTGGTAAAGAAATTATTATTCGTGTACTGGTAGTAACCTGAACCGCTGGCCAGCAACTTCAGGAACGGCAGTATCGTATATTCTATGTTGATGCCCCCCAGGAAACGTTGCTGGTTGGTGCTGTTCACATATATATCTTTCCAGTACAAGGGATTACCTAAAGTAGCATCATTGGGGCCGGGCAACATTACGCCGGAAGTATCATTCTTATAACGCACCGTGGGCGCCACGCCAATAAAGCGCTGCATCAGTCCGCCGGCAGCACCGCCTTCAGGGTCAGTATAAGGCAGGGCCTGCTTCACCGCATAAGCCGCGATGTTGGAGGTTACTTTCAGGTTCTTTCCGATATTCAATCCACCATTGAAGTTCATGTTCATTCTTTTCAACATGGAGCCTACAATGATGCCGTTGTCTTTCACCGTACCAAGCGATAAAGCATAAGAACCCTGTTCATTCGCGCCGGAGAAGTTCACATTGTGTTCCACGGTATTCACCTGCTGCAGGATCATGCGTTCCCTTTCCTGAACACTGAGGTCGGTGAACAGGATACTGTCCATCATGGCGGTGTTGAATGGGTTGGGATCTACGAGCAACTTCCAGCCTGGCGTATTCAGTAAAAGCCTGTTCTGGTTGTTCAGCAATTGCGTGGTATAAAGTCCTTCCGCTGATCTCCACCCGTTACTTAACGCCCATCCCCATGCGCCGAGGATCTGGTTGCGGTCTGTATTCATGGCATTCGTATTGTTGTCCAGTGAATCGCCACGAAACCTTGACTGGATACCAAGACGGTTCATGCGGATATAATCCGAAGCATTGAGGTATTCCGATGAATTGGGCCTGATATAATTGGCCGTATGGCTGAAAGAATAAACCACCTGCGCTTTTCCCCACTTTCCTTTTTTAGTGGTGACCAATACCACCCCGTTTGCCGCACGCGCGCCGTAAATGGCGGTAGATGCTGCATCTTTGAGCAGATCGATGCTGGCGATGTCGTTGATATCGAGACCATATAACGAAGGAACAATCACACCATCCACGATAAACAAAGGAGTGCCCCCTCCGCCGAATTCGGTTCCTCCCCGGAATGAAATAGAAGGTGTGGTTCCAGGCTGGCCGGTACGCTGCTGTACCCGTAAACCCGGTGCATTGCCCTGTAATACGGTAGCCACATTCGTGGTAGGCGTGTGCTCAAACGCTTTCTGGTTCACCGTGGAAACGGCGCCGGTTAATTGCCGCCGCGACTGCGTACCATACCCCACCACCACCACTTCATCCATTTTTGAAACGGATGCTTCCAAAAGAATGGTAGGTGTTGCGTCCGCCACTGCCACTACTTCCTGAGAAAGAAAACCCACAGATGAAAAGACCAGCACATCCAGGGGAGCCGCCTCAATTGTAAAGCGTCCTTCAGCACTGGTTTGGGTGGCGGCGCTTTTGCCTTTTACCCGCACCGTAACACCCTGCACCGGGGTGTTCCCTTCTTTCGAAAGCACCAGCCCGGAAATTCTGACCGACTGGGCAAACACCGGTAAAGTGAAAAGCATTATTACCGATGTCCAGACAAATAACTTAAATGATCTCATACAGCTTGATTTGGTTAGATTTGTATTATGTATGACATAATAAAGTTAACAACAAATCAAGTTTTTCACCAAATAAATTTAGCTGTGTTTAATAACTGCTTTATAATCAATAATTCCGACAACTTCTAAATGCCCATCATTTTGTATTTTTGCCATTATTAAGTTCTACATAATATGAGCAAGACCTTATTAAACAGCCACTTCAAAAGCATTGAGACCAGCAGTCTGGTGGATAAAGTAGAAGCCAACCTGGTGGAACTCCTGCAGCAGCAGAAGCTGAAAGTGGGCGACAGCATTCCTAAAGAAATGGAACTGGCCGAAGCGCTTGGGGTGAGCCGCACTGTTGTACGGGAAGCCTTGCTGCGCTTACGTTTGATGGGACTTATAGCATCGAAGAAGAAGAAAGGCGCGGTGATTACAAGTCCGGATATTTTCGGCATCCTTGGCAAAAGCATGCACCCGCATATTCTTGCGCCCGAAACATTAAAGGAAGTATTCGAGATAAGGCTCGTCCTGGAAATAGGTATGGCCGATTTCCTTTTTCACCGCATTACCAAAGCGGATATCGAGGAATTAAAACAGATTGTACAGAATGAACCGCCCGCCGCACAGGACCATCTTTTTAATGTGCAACACGAAATCGCGTTCCACGGCAAGTTGTATGAAATCACCGGTAATGAAACGATGAAGAAATTCCAAAAGATGCTGTTGCCAGTTTTCGACTATGTACACAACAGTGGTTTGTTGAAAAAGCAGCCCTTACTGAAAACATTCGTATCGCATAAGGAGTTGGTGGAGTTGCTGGAAAATGGCACGCCGGAGCTTTTCAGGAATGGCATGCGGAATCATTTGGAGAATCACTTTGTAAGGATATTTGAAGCCTGACAATTCCTACAAACTCTTCACTACAATCTCCGGTAAAAACGCCGAAGCATCTCCCCCGTTCCGCAATATATCGCGCACAATTGTAGAAGCAATAGAAGTGTATTTCGGTTCGCAGGTCAGGAAGATGGTCTCAATTTCAGGGTCCATCGCACGGTTGGCATCCGCGATGGTTTTTTCATATTCAAAATCGGCTACGTAACGGATCCCCCTTAGAATAAACCTTGCGCCGATCGATTCACAGAAGTGAACGGTGAGCCCTGAATAGGAAGCCGCTTCCACTTTAGGTTCATCCGCGAAAATCTCTTTGATCCACAGCAACCTTTGTTCATCGGAGAACATGGGCGTTTTATTGGTATTCGTTCCTATTCCTACCACGATTTTATCGAACAGGTGCAGGGAACGACGGATCACATCCACGTGCCCCAGGGTGATGGGATCGAATGTTCCGGGGAAGAGACAGATTCTTTGATTCATATAGCGGGGTTCAATCGTTACGATTCTGGGAGCTTTCCGGAGAGCAGGTACAGCACCGCCATCCTGACGGCCACACCGTTCTCCACCTGTTGCAGGATGATCGACTGATCGCTGTCGGCCGCATCCGTTGAGAGTTCCACCCCACGGTTGATGGGCCCGGGGTGCATGATGGTTATTTTTTTGGAGAGACTGTCCAGCATTTTTTTGTTGATGCCGTAGGTAAGGCTGTATTCGCGCAGCGAAGAGAACAATACCTGGTTCTGCCTTTCCAGTTGGATGCGCAGTACGTTGGCCACATCGCACCATTCCAGCGCTTTCCTCACATCATATTCCACGCGCACGTTGAATGCTTCTTTCATGTAGGTGGGAATAAGTGTGGGCGGACCTGCCACCGTTACTTCGGCACCCATTTTCTGTAAGAGGTAAATATTGGAGAGCGCTACGCGCGAGTGCATGATGTCACCTATAATGGCAACCTTTCTGCCTTCCAATCCACCAGTCGCTTCCTTGATGGAAAAGGCATCCAGCAAAGCCTGTGTGGGGTGTTCGTTGATGCCGTCGCCAGCATTCACAATGGCCGCCGGAATATGTTTGGCGAGAAAGTGTGGTGCCCCGCTGGCACTGTGGCGCATCACCACCATATCCACTTTCATCGAGAGGATATTGTTTACGGTATCGCGCAGTGTTTCTCCTTTGGAAACGGAGGAACCGCTGGCGGTAAAATTAATGGTATCGGCGCTGAGTCGTTTTTCAGCCAGTTCGAAAGATATCCTGGTGCGGGTGGAGTTCTCGTAGAATAAATTAACTATCGTCACGTCCCGGAGGGCCGGCACTTTCTTAATGGGTCGTTGTAATACTTCTTTAAATTCTTCTGCCGTTGTGAGGATCTTTTCAATATCACTGCGGGTAAGATCCTTTATGCCCAATAGGTGTTTAGTTGATAGCTGCATGGTAAGCCGCAAAATTACAGGTTAAAGGGAAATAAGCCAAGAAATCTGCTATTCGTCGAGTAGTACCACTTCTTCGCTGCCATCGCGTTCGTTCCACAGCACTTTTACTTTCTGGGTGATAATACTGTCGATGGAGCGGCCGGTAAAGTCGGGCTGAATAGGCAACTGCCTGCTGAAGCGGCGGTCGATCAGCACACAAAGCGCGATGCGGGCCGGTCGGCCATAATCGAGCAGGGCATCCATGGCGGAACGGATGGTTCTTCCCGTGTACAGCACATCATCCACGAGAATCACCGTTTTGTTTTCTATGGAGAAAGGAATTTCCGTTTTATTGGGAATATGCAGCTCTTTCCTGAAATCATCGCGGTAGAAGGTGATGTCCAGTTTGCCATAGGCTACTTTGTCTACCCCTTTCATTGTTTTCAGGTGTTGCACGATCCTGTCGGAGAAGAATACGCCCCTGGGTTGCATGCCGATGATGACGGTATCCGTCAGTGCGGGGTGGTTCTCCAGTATCTGGTGACTGAGCCTTTGAATGGTTAAACCGAGCTGTTGTGAATTGATAATCTGCTTCATAAACGCAGTAAAGTTAAAAATTTTAAGGTTCGGAAAAGCATGTGCCTTCCGAACCTTAAAACCAATGTAATTGCTGTTCGAATTAGTCTTCGGCCAGGAAAGGATATTTGTAATCCGTAGGCGGATTAAATGTTTCCTTAATGGTTCTTGCACTGAGCCAGCGGTACAGATTCAGCATACTTCCCGCCTTATCATTGGTGCCGGATGCGCGTGCGCCGCCGAAAGGCTGCTGTCCTACTACCGCGCCGGTGGGTTTATCGTTGATGTAGAAGTTCCCAGCCGCGTTGCGAAGCCTTGCAGTAGCCAGGGCCACCGCTTCCCTGTCGGTAGCGATGATGGAACCGGTAAGCGCGTAAGGTGAAGTGGCATCCACCAGGTCGAGTGCGCGCTCAAACTGATCGGCATCGTACACATAAATGGTGAGCACGGGTCCGAAGAGCTCTTCGCACATGGTCACGTATCTGGGATCGGTGGTTTCGATAACGGTAGGCTCAATGAAATAACCCACAGACTTATCACAGTTACCACCCACGAGTATCTTCGCTTTCCGGTCTTTCTTCGCGTTGTCGATGTATTTCTTTAGCTTATCGAAACTTTTCTGGTCAATCACCGCGTTGATGAAGTTGGAGAAGTCTTCTGTGGAGCCCATTTTCATGGAGTTCACCTGGTCGATGAGTTTCTTCTTCACCTGCTCCGCGATATTGGAAGGAATATAAGCGCGGGAAGCCGCGGAACATTTTTGTCCCTGGAACTCGAAAGCGCCACGGGCCAGTGCGGTGGCCACTACCGCTGGATCTGCGGAAGAATGGGCGATCACGAAATCTTTTCCGCCGGTTTCACCTACAATGCGGGGATAGGTTTTGTATTTGGAAATATTTTCTCCGATGGTGGCCCACATCTGATTGAATACACCGGTGGAACCGGTAAAATGCACACCAGCGAAATCGGGATGTGTGAAGCATACTTTCCCGAGTGTGGGTCCATCCACATAAATGAGGTTGATTACGCCATCGGGCAAACCTGCTTCCTGGAGGATGCGCATGAACATCTGGGCGGAATACACCTGTGTGTTGGCGGGTTTCCATACCACCGTATTGCCGCAAAGCGCAGCGGAAGTGGGTAGGTTACCACCGATTGCGGTGAAGTTAAAAGGTGTAATGGCCAGCACAAATCCTTCCAGCGGACGGTATTCGAGCCTGTTGTGCATACCCGGCGCGCTGATAGGCTGCTGAGCATATATTTCGCGGAGGAAATGAACGTTGAAACGGAGGAAGTCAATCAGTTCACAGGCACTGTCTATCTCGGCCTGGTAAGCGTTTTTGCTTTGCCCTAACATGGTGGTACCGTTCATGTGGAAACGGTATTTGGTTGCGATGAGGTCAGCCGCTTTCAGGAAGATACCGGCGCGTTCTTCAAAAGGCATATCGGCCCAGGCTTGTTTGGCCTTCAAAGCCGCGTCTATCGCCTGTTTCACATGCTTCTCCTCTCCTGCATGGAAATAACCCAGTACATGTGCTTTTTCGTGCGGGGGATGGATGGCTATCTTATTGCCCGTTCTGATGGATTTTCCCCCGATGTACATGGGGATATCGATGGGCTTCTTCTTCAGTTCCGCGAGTGTTTTCTGTAAAGCGGCCCTTTCGGGTGTTCCGGGGGCGTAAGACAGTACCGGTTCGTTTACCGGCATGGGATAGTTGAAATTTCCAAAGTGCATGGTCAATTGGATTATGGTGTTTTTAGGTAGTTTCTGTTTCTTTCGCGCTCATGAGCCAGGCTTTGATGAAGCCGTCCAGTTCGCCGTCCATCACGGGGCCCACGTTGCCTACTTCATAATCGGTTCTGTGGTCCTTGATCATTTTATAGGGATGGAACACGTAAGAACGTATTTGCGATCCCCATTCAATTTTCTGCTTGGTGCTGTTGGTGGCGTTCTTCATTTCTTCCCGCTTGCGGAGTTCTTCCTCATACAAACGGCTCTTCAACATCTTGAGGGCTTTCTCACGGTTGGCGCCCTGGGTACGATCCTGCTGGCATTCCACAATAATTCCCGAGGGAATATGTTTCAAACGCACGGCCGTTTCCACTTTATTTACGTTTTGTCCGCCCTTACCACCACTGCGGTAGAATTCCCATTCAAGGTCGGCCGGACTCACTTCAATTTCGATGGAATCATCTACCAACGGATAGGCGAATACGCTTGCGAAAGAGGTGTGCCTGCGGGCGTTGGAATCGAAGGGTGAAATACGTACCAGACGGTGTACACCACTTTCTCCTTTCAGAAATCCATAAGAGAAAGGGCCATCGAACTGCAGTGTAGCCGATTTGATACCGGCACCGTCACCCCATTGCACATCAAGTTCACTCACGGTCCAACCCTGCTTTTCGCCGTACATGCGGTACATGCGCATCAGCATTTCGGCCCAGTCCTGGCTTTCCGTTCCACCTGCACCACTGTTGATTTCCAGCACGGCGGGCATTTCATCTTCAGGCTGGTTCAGCGTACTTTTGAATTCCGCTTCTTCAATGCTTTTAAGGGCCTTATCGTAGGCTTGTTTCACATCTTCTTCGGTCCCCTCTCCTTCTTTCCAGAATTCAAACAAGACGGCGAAATCTTCCACATCCGTGTGCACCTGTTCATACAACTGCACCCAGAATTCATCCAGTTTGATCTGTTTTACAATGGCAGTGGCGCGCTTGTTGTCATCCCAGAAACCGGGAGATAAGGTCAGTTGCTTATCCTGTGCTATTTTTTCCTGACGGTTAGCGACGTCAAAGAAACCTCCTCAGAACCAGGAGGCGGTCCCTCATATCTTTTAAATGCTCTTGTGTCATAGTTTGCGAAGGTAAGGCGATTTTATATTTGAAGCGTCTATTTTGAACGAAAGCGGCTATTCGATGGAAGATTCACGTTTCTTTGTATATGAATGCATTACGCAAACGTTTCACCAATTAAAATTTTCAAAGGATATGACCATAGACCTCCGCTCCGACACCTTCACCCAACCTACCAAAGGAATGCTGGAAGCCATGATGAATGCCCGTACCGGCGATGATGTTTTCGGCGAGGATCCTACCGTGAACGAACTGGAACACCGCATGGCCGGCCTTTTCGGGATGGAAGCGGCATTGTATTGCCCCACCGGCACCATGAGCAACCAGGTCGCTATTAAAGTGCATACCCAACCCGGAGATGAAGTGATCTGCGAACAGAACGCCCACATTTATATTTATGAAGGTGGTGGCATAGCCCTGAATTCCGGTGCGCAGGTGCGGGCGCTCCCCGGAAAAAACGGTCTTATTTCTGCCGATGCCGTGGAAGCCGCCATCAACCCAGACGATGTACATAAAGCACGTACTTCGCTGGTTGCGCTGGAAAACACTTCCAACAGGGGCGGCGGCACCTGCTATGCCTGGGAGACTATCGAAAGTGTTTCGGCTGTTTGTAAAACGCACGGACTCTCTTTTCACCTCGATGGGGCCAGGCTTTTTAATGCACTGGTAAAAACGGGGCAGAAGCCTGAAATGTATGGAAAGGTATTCAACAGTATTTCTGTTTGCCTGAACAAAGGACTGGGATGCCCGATGGGGAGCGTTCTCCTGGGTAATGCAGCGTTTATTAAACAGGCCCGGCGCATCCGGAAAGTGTTTGGCGGCGGAATGCGTCAGGCCGGGTATATGGCAGCAGCAGGGTTGTATGCGCTGGGACATCATGTCGAAAGATTGGCGGAAGATCATGTGCACGCATGTAGGCTGGCGGAGGCGTGGAAGTCAAAATCATTTGTGAAAGAATTTGAGATACCTGAAACTAATATTTTGATTTTCAGTGTAAAAGATGGGTTGTCTCCAAATATAATTATAGAACTGTTGAATAATAAAGGTATTCGCTGCATGGCGATCTCTCCAACACAGATCAGGATGGTGACGCACCTTGATGTTTCAGGTGAGATGGTAGATTATTGCTGTGAAGTAATTGAAGCGCTAAGTATATAGATACAGCCTGTAATGTTATTCTGCTTTGAAAAACTTCAGCTCCAGCATTGAAGCCGTGCTTTCTTTTATTCTGAAACGTTCGTCAATCCGGTAACCAATTACCCAGGCAATGCGGCCCGCGGATTCAAGTACGTATATGCGTTCCTTTTGATGCACGGGTATTTTCAGATCGATAAGGAACCGGCTGATTTTCTTCTTTTTCTTCATCCCCAACGGATAAAAATAATCTCCGGTTTTCCAGGGACGGACAATGAGGGGATAACTGATTTCATTCCTATTCAACTGTGCAGCAGTTGCTTCCTGCTGCGGTTGCCAGTTATCAGCTTTGCTCCTGGTTTCTATAGAAAATGTACCCACGGCAAAATCTACCTGCCGCTCCCCTTCTTCCACTACAACGATACCTTCCGGACGCGGTTTAACTTCCGTAATCACCAACCAGTTCCGGTGCCGGATGATCCGGTGGCTGGAAGATTGCACCTGCCTGCCCGATTGCGCATCCAGTAACCGCAGTACTTCAGGTACCTGTGCCGCCGAAAAACCATAAGGCTTCAGCAGTTCATAAGTGATGGTATGCAACCCGGGCTGCTTTGCCAGCAGTAATACCGGGATGCCTTTGGGTTGAATAAGTTTCTTTCGGAGTTTTTCAATGTAAACCGAATACAGTTCATGCGTGTCCCTGAAGCGATGGATGTTTCCCAGTAAGTTCTGTTCCACCTGCGGATAGACTTCTTTCAATAAAGGAAGTACCGCATGGCGAAAATAGTTCCGTGTATATTTATCGGAGAGGTTGGAAGAATCTTCTACGTAAGCAATGTTGTGCTGTTTTGCGTATTCAAGCAATTCGGCTTTCCTGGCGAACAACAAAGGGCGTAACAACTTTTGCTGGCGCGGTTCCATGCCACAAAGTCCGTTCAATCCCGTTCCCCGGAAGAACTGCATCAGCAGCGTCTCTATATTATCATCCGCATGGTGTGCGGTGAGTATAATATCAGCAACCGGTTCTGTTCCCTGTGTAAGGCTGTTGAACCAGCCATAACGCAGGTCCCGTGCAAGTTCCTGGATTCCTTTTCCAGAAGCTTCCGCCAGTTGTATGGTATCAAAATGTTGTACAAGCAACGGCACCCCGAGTTCACTGGACAAAGCACGCACAAACGTTTCATCCCGTTCACTTTCTTCCCCACGCAATTGGAAATTGCAATGCGCAAGCGTAACCTGATAACGGGCTTCCACACAAAAACGGGCGAGCAATACCGAATCCACGCCACCACTAACGGCAACGAGCAGCCGTTCATGGGGATGAATCAGTTTTTTATCCTTGATGTATTGTTTGAATAATGGAAGCATGAAATAATTTTGAATGATGAATTTTGGATGTTGAATTTTGAATGGAGCGACAACATGCTGGCTATTGCGTTTGCGGTCCTAAACCTCAGAACAGCCATCCCCCCACATCCAACATTCAAAATCCATCATTCAAAATTCCTATTATCCTTTCTTGACTTCTTTGGCCCACGCGTCTTTCAGCGTAACAGTGCGGTTGAATACCAGTTTTTCGGGCGTACTATCAGTATCCAGGCAGAAATAGCCTTTGCGGATAAACTGGTAAGCGTTAGCATTATCAGCATCCAGCAAAGCTGGTTCAATGTAAGCATCCGCTATCACCTGCAGGCTGTCTGGGTTAATGTATTCCTTGAAATCACCTTCTTCCGAAGCGGGATTTTCGACTTTGAATAAGCGGTCGTACAAACGCACTTCCGCTTTGGCGGCATGTTGCACGCTCACCCAATGGATTGTTCCTTTTACGTTGATCCCGCTGGTATCGGCGCCACTTTTACTCTCGGGAATATAAGTACAGTGAATTTCAGTGATATTACCGGCCGCATCCTTTTTGAAATCCTCACATTTTACAATGTAGGCGTGCTTCAAACGGGCCATCAGTCCCGGTCCGAGGCGGAAGAACTTCTTGGGAGGGTTCTCCATAAAATCTTCTCTTTCGATCCAGAGCTCACGGGTAAAAGGAATGGTACGGGAGCCGCCGCCGTTTTCCGCTTCCGGATTGTTCTCTCCTTCCAGCTCCTCCACCTGCCCTTCCGGATAATTGGTGATCACCATTTTAATGGGATCCAGCACAGCCATCCTGCGGAGCGCGGTTTTGTTGAGTTCTTCCCGGATGCAGAATTCGAGCAGACTCATATCAATCACGTTCTCTCTTTTCTGAATCCCGATTTTATCGCAGAAAGTTCGGATGCTGGAAGGCGTGTATCCTCTCCTTCTGAAACCGGAAATCGTGGGCATCCTTGGGTCGTTCCAGCCCGAAACATGCTTTTCGTTCACCAGTTGCAGCAGTTTGCGCTTACTCATTACCGTGTAGGTAAGGTTGAGGCGGGCGAATTCAAACTGTTTGGAAGGGAATATGCCGAGTTGTTCTATGAACCAGTCGTAGAGCGGACGGTGGGGAATAAACTCCAGCGTACAGATAGAGTGTGTGATGTTTTCAATGCTGTCGCTTTGTCCGTGGGCGAAATCGTACATCGGGTAAACGCACCATTTATCACCTGTACGGTGGTGGTGGGCGTGTTTGATGCGGTAGATAATCGGATCCCTGAAGTGCATATTGGGAGAAGCGAGGTCGATTTTCGCACGAAGCACTTTGGCGCCGTCGGCGAATTCCCCGTTCTTCATGCGGGTGAACAGGTCGAGGTTCTCCTCTACTGTTCTGCTGCGGTATGGCGTGGGCACACCGGGTTCGGTAGGCGTGCCTTTGCCTGCGGCGATTTGTTCAGGCGTGCTGTCGTCTACATAAGCGAGTCCTTTCTGAATAAGGGCCACGGCGAACGCATAAAGCTGATCGAAATAATCCGAGGCGTACAATTCATTTTCCCATTCAAAACCTAGCCAGCGTACATCTTCCTTGATGCTGTCCACATATTCAGTGTCTTCGGTAACGGGGTTGGTATCATCGAAACGGAGGTTGGTTTTTCCCCCGTATTTGGCGGCGATGCCGAAATTCAGGCAGATGCTTTTGGCGTGGCCAATATGCAGGTATCCGTTTGGCTCAGGCGGGAAGCGGGTTTGAACGCGGCCGCCATGCTTACCGGAACGGATGTCTTCTTCAATAATTTCTTCCAGGAAATTCAATGGTTTTTTCTCTTCGCTCATCTAAAGAAACTTTATAAGTTGTGGCAAATGTACGGGAATGTTAATATACGAGGTCTTCCCAGGCAGCCTGTAGTTCGTTGTACGCATGTTGATCGCCCGCTGCTTTGGCCTGTTCCATTCCTTTTTCGTACCACTGCACCGCCGCTTCAGTAGCACCCGTTCTTTCCAGCAATTTTCCAAGGTGGTAATAAGAACCGATATAACCGGGCTCCCGTGTGAGTATGGCCTCGAACAACTGTTGCGCAGCGGACTCATCGCCCAGTTTAATGTATTCCAGCGCAAGCGCGTGTTGCAGGAACGAATCGGTGGGATTCTGTTCTAAAAATGCTTTCAATTTCACAATCCTGTCCATAAAATGACATCCATTTTTTTATTACCAGGTAATTGAATCTATCTTTACATTTGTAACAAGGTAGTTGCATAAGCAACTTTTTTCACACACAAAATACCTGGAATGAAGATTTTAGTTTGTATCAGTAAAACGCCGGACACAACGGCAAAAATAGCTTTCACCGACAACAATACGAAATTCGCATCCGACGGTGTTCAGTACATCATCAACCCTTACGACGAGTGGTACTCGCTGGTGCGCGCCATTGAACTGAAAGAAAAGGACGCATCCATTGCGCTGCACCTGGTAACGGTGGGCGGCGCCGATGCAGAACCTATCATACGCAAGGCGCTCGCGCTGGGCGGTGATGAAGCCATCCGCGTAAATTCCGACAACACAGACTCCTTTAACATTGCCAGCCAGATCGCGGCCGTAGCAAAAGAAGGTGGTTACGACCTGGTATTTACCGGGAAGGAAACCATCGACTACAATGGCTCTTCCATTGGTGGCATGGTGGCCGAACTCCTGGATATGCCTTATATTTCATTGGCCACCAAACTGGAGCTGAATGGTGCCGTGGCTACGGTGAACCGCGAAATTGAAGGCGGGGAAGAAACCAATGAAGTTACTCTTCCTGCCGTGATCAGCTGCCAGAAAGGTATGGCCGAAGCACGCATCCCCAATATGAGAGGTATTATGGCGGCACGTTCCAAACCCTTAAAAGTGGTAGAACCCACTGCTGCCGATTCGCTTACTTCCATTGCCGGATTTGAACTGCCTCCCGCGAAAGCAGGCGTGAAACTGATTGCTCCGGATAATGTGGGCGAACTGGTGAAACTGCTGCACGAGGAAGCACGCGTTATTTAAGCGCGCTCCTGTCAGTTCCATATTACTTCATACTTAACTACAGCTTACTATTATGTCGGTATTAATATTCATCGATCAGGCCGATGGCCATGTAAAAAAATCTGCTCTTGAAGCATTGTCTTATGGCGCTGCCGTTGCCGCACAGGCAGGTACAACCGCGGAAGCCGTGGTACTGGGTTCCGTAAAAGAGGATCTTTCTGCACTGGGTAAATACGGTATTGCAAAAATTCACCACATCAGCGATGCAGCGCTTGACCACGTTGATGCACAGGTGTATGCGCAGGTGGTGGCGGAAGCCGCGCAAAAAGCCAACGCGACCATTGTTATTTTATCGCACAATACAACGGGTAAAGCTGTTGCACCAAGATTGTCTGCACGGCTGAAAGCCGGACTGGTAGCAGGTGCAGTTGCGGTTCCCGAATCTGTTGCTCCTTTTATCGTTAAGAAGAATGTATTCTCCGGGAAAGCGTTCGCGCGCATCCAGGTGGATACGCCTGTGAAGATCGTTTCGCTGAACCCGAATGCTTACGCCATCAAAGAAACCGGCGGTTCCGCTACGGTGGAAACACTCCAGGTAAATGTTCCCGCTCCTAAAGTGAAGGTAACGGCCACCAATAAGGTTTCAGGAGAAATCCCCCTGAGTGAGGCAGAAAGAGTGGTGAGTGGCGGTCGTGGTTTGAAAGGCCCTGAAAACTGGGGACTGGTAGAAGACCTCGCCAAAGCACTGGATGCTGCCACCGCCTGCAGCCGCCCAGTTTCCGATACGCACTGGCGTCCGCACCACGAACACGTTGGTCAGACTGGTCTCGCCATCGCGCCCAACCTCTACATCGCCATTGGTATCTCTGGCGCAATTCAACACCTCGCGGGCGTGAACAGAAGTAAGGTAATCGTGGTCATCAATAAAGACCCCGAAGCGCCATTCTTCAAAGCCGCGGACTATGGTATTGTGGGCGATGCTTTTGAAGTAGTGCCGAAGTTGATAGAAGAAGTGAAGAAACTGAAGTCGTGATTTTCAGCATGAGCACAGCAAGGAAATGAAACTTTCCCTACTGACGCTATTTTCATACATGTTTTTAGAAGCAAGAGGGTGTATCGTATTTGATACACCCTCTCTTTATAAAGCACGCTGATGGAGACAATTTTCGTTTATGCGATGCTCCAAAGCCTTCCTTTAATTTTAAGTTCCCCACTTTACTTTCCTCGAAATCCTTCCCGCCCCGTTCCAAGCCAATACTGATTTCATTCCATTCAATGCGCTGGCGCGGCCTTTAAAACTTATCTGTCAAAACAAACTATTCCTTCTCAAAAAATACTATTTTCGGGCTTCAAATTGAACAAATTCCGAGCGTTGGTATGAAGAAAATAGAACTGGAAATAGTTGCCTTGTCCCACAGTATTACGCAAACCCATTCGTATGCGGTGGTATTGGGCGAAGTGAACGGTTTGCGCAGGCTGCCTATTGTAATCGGTGGTTTTGAGGCCCAGGCCATTGCGGTTGCGTTGGAAAAAATGCAGCCCAGCCGCCCCCTCACCCACGACCTGATGAAGAATTTCATGAACGCCTTTGGCGTAGAACTCCAGGAAATCGTCATCAGCGATCTGCAGGAAGGTATTTTCTATTCCAGGTTGGTTTGCCACAACGACCGCGATACTGTTGAGATTGATTCCCGTACTTCGGATGCGCTCGCCCTGGCGGTTCGCTTCGGATGTCCCATATTTACTTACGACCATATTCTCGAAAGTGCAGGCATCCTGATGGAAGATACCGGAGGTAAAAAGAAGAAGTCTTCTACCCAGCAAGCCCCGGCCAGCACCACTTCAGAAGTTACACACGACGACCTGAAGGCGCTCTCGCTCGAAGAACTGAATACCCTTCTGAACGAAGTGGTGGAACAGGAAGATTATATCCGGGCCATCGCTATCCGTAACGAGATCAATAGCCGGAAAGCTTAATTCAGATGGTGGTTTTCCCCAATGGAAAGATCAACCTCGGCCTGTACATCACTGGTAAAAGGCCCGATGGCTACCACAACCTGGAAACGGTGTTCTTCCCTGTCCCCATCAAAGATGCACTGGAAATACTTCCGTTTAAAAACGGAACCGAAGATGTTTTTACACTTACAGGGTTGCCCGTAGAAGGAGATGCCACAGGTAACCTCTGCCTGAAAGCGGTTCAGTTAATGAGGATGCGCCATCCTTCCATTCCCTTTCTGCGTATGCACCTCCACAAGGTGATTCCTATGGGCGCAGGTCTGGGTGGCGGTTCGGCTGATGGCGCATTCACCCTTTCGTTGCTGAATAAACTTTTCAGGATCGGACTTACCTCGGATCAGCTAAAAACTTATGCGCTTCAACTGGGCAGTGATTGTCCCTTTTTTATAGACAACGCTCCTTCTTATGCCGAAGGTCGGGGTGAGTTGTTGACGCCTGTTCAGATCGATCTTTCCGCCTATACACTGGTATTGGTGAATCCCCGGATTCACGTTTCAACCGCCCTTGCTTTTGCCGGCATCACCCCATCTCCTGCCCCGGTCCGTTTACAGGAAGTTATTACGCAACCTGTCGATACCTGGAAAGAACAACTCCACAATGATTTTGAGCGGAATGTTTTTGAAAAGTTCCCCGAAATAGCGGCAGTGAAGACACAACTATATCAGGCGGGCGCCACTTATGCCGCCATGAGCGGAACCGGCTCCACCGTATTTGGGCTGTTTGAATCAGCACCTGAACTGAAGCTGCCGGAAAACTACCTCGTGTTGCAACTGAAGTTGGGATGATTTTGTACCTTTGGCGCAATGTTTCAATTCTCCACGATAGATTTCTTAGGCCAGAACCTTGATTTTCTGGATCATCCCGTTGGGTAATCACCATCTTCATATCAGCTTATCGTTTGAAGACAGCTACTGCATTCTGTTTTCACTTAATACATTGATCGGTTTCTAAGGCATTGAACCTTCCTTCATTCGTTGTACACGTTAGCGGTACAATAAGAAAGTTTTCATCCCTTAGGCAAAGGATTGTCGAATAATGTTTCAGGAAAAACCTGAACTCATGGATACCAATAATAGAAATTTCAGGTTTTTAATCAGAACAGCTTAACATTCAAATACATGAATACGCAATCAATAAACTCATTGTCAACAGCTTATTACCTCGAACTGGAAGAAAAATATGGGGCACACAATTACCATCCGTTACCCGTTGTTTTGGAGAAGGGTGAAGGTGTCTTTATGTGGGATATTGAAGGAAAAAGATACTACGATTTTCTCAGTGGTTATTCCGCGGTAAACCAGGGGCATTGTCACCCACGGATCATCCGTGCTTTAACGGAGCAGGCGGGGAAACTTACACTTACCTCACGGGCGTTCCACAACAATTTACTGGGTGAATATGCGCAGTACATTACAGCGTATTTCGGTTACGATAAAGTGCTTCCCATGAACACCGGCGTGGAAGGTGGGGAAACCGCTATTAAACTGGCCAGGCGTTGGGCGTACACTAAGAAGGGCGTTGCCGGAAACCAGGCGAAGATCATTTTCGCTGAAGACAATTTCTGGGGAAGAACCATGGCCGCTATTTCCTCTTCCACCGATCCATCCAGTTACAAAGGATTCGGCCCCTATATGCCCGGCTTTGAATTGGTGCCGTACAACGATCTTAACGCGCTGGAAAATGCGCTCCGGGATAACAATGTCGCGGCCTTCATGGTGGAACCCATCCAGGGTGAAGCCGGTGTAGTGGTACCGGATGAAGGCTACCTGAAAGGTGTTCGTGCCTTGTGCGATCAATACAATGTGCTGTTCATCGCCGATGAAATCCAGACAGGCCTTTGCCGCACGGGAAGAATGCTCGCCTGCGACCATGAAAATGTTCGTCCGGATATCCTCATTCTCGGCAAAGC
>CAMLRX010000009.1 GCA_946482545.1 uncultured Flavihumibacter sp.
AAATATAAAGGTTCCTCATTTAATCCGAATTGGCATGGCGCATTATCAATTCGAAGCTATTCATCCGTTCTTGGATGGAAATGGAAGAATAGGCAGGCTATTAATAACTCTTTATCTGGTCTATCACGGACTGCTTAAAAGACCCACACTTTATTTGTCAGATTTTATTGAGAGAAATAAAACTACTTATTATGATAATTTAATCCGGGTTTCTGAGAAAAATGACATGGAGCAATGGTTGAAATTTTTCTTAATAGGTATAGTTGAAACGGCGAAGAAGGCTACTGATACCTTTAATAAGATTATTACGCTTCGGGAAAAGCTAGAGAAGGAAACAATCACTAGTCTCGGTAAACGAATAAACAAAGCTAAAATTCTGCTTGTGTATTTGTATAGTAGGCCTGTTGTTACTGTTGCAGATGTAATGGAACACTTAAAAGTTACAAAACCGACTGCCAATACGCTGATTAACGATTTTAATAAATTGGGAATCCTGAAAGAGCAGACGGGATTTAGAAGGAATAGGGTATTTGTGTTTGCAGATTATTTGAAGCTTTTTGAAAGATAAAAAGTTACTAGGATTTAATTTTAAACAACCAAATCGGCCTATGCAACCATCTAATTTCAGATACCTGGAACAGGAGTTTCCCCTGTTGTATAATATCGGCAAAACTGCTGAATACTATCTGTACAACGATCCAGTGGTATGCCTGATTAAGTTGCGGCAATTAGGTGAAAAGGTATCCGAATACTTATTTGAAGAACATCAATTAGCATTTCCCCGGGTTAATACATTTCATAACCGTATTAAAGTACTGGAAGAAGAAAAAATACTATCTACTACTGTTTTAGACTTATTCTTCCTCATCAAAAAGAAAGGAAATACGGCTGCTCATGAAGGCAAAGGAGCCTTTGATGAAGCCAGATCATGTTTATATGCAGCATTTCAATTCTCGAAATGGTTCTGCGAAACATATTCACCACGTGATCAGTCCTTAGACCAGGTTAAATTTATTCTTCCGGATGATACCAGAAAAGACACTCAGTTAAAGCAGCTTGAAATGCAGTATGCGCAGTTGGAAACTGCGTTTAATAAATTGCTTGAAGAACGGAATATAAATGAACTGAGCGAAGAAAAACGAGCGACGATCAGGCAAAGAGCCGCAAAAGCATCTGCAAAAATTAGCATGTCTGAAGCAGAAACAAGGGCACTAATAGATGAGCAGCTTAAAAATGCGGGCTGGCTGGTCAATACAGAAACGCTCAATTATAAAAAACACAAAACGCTTCCTCAAAGAGGTAAAAATATCGCTATTGCGGAGTGGCCTTCGGGCCCAAACTGGGCGGACTATGCTTTGTTTATTGGTTGTGAGTTATATGGATTTGTGGAGGCGAAAAAATATGGGCAGGACATCTCTACAGATCTGCGGCAAGCAAAAGTATATGCGGAATTGGTAGAAGCCGATCACGAAGCCATATTGTTAGGCGTATGGGACAGGTATAAAGTCCCCTTTTTATTTTCAACCAATGGGCGGCCCTACCTGGAGCAGATCAAGACAAAGAGTGGTATCTGGTTCCTGGATGTACGCGAAAAAACAAACAATGCCCGTGCGCTACAGGGATGGTATTCCCCGGAAGGACTTATTAAGTTGAGGGAAAGGGATATTCAGCAGGCTAACCAGAAACTATTATCATCGAGTCTCGATTTTCTCGCAAGCAGGTCAGGGCTAGGGCTTCGTGCCTATCAGATTGATGCCATCAGAGCTGTTGAGCAGAGGATCGTAACAGCACCTGATAACCGCAGAGCCTTAGTTGCCATGGCAACGGGTACTGGTAAAACCCGAACTGTTATCGGGCTATGTTACCATTTGATACAGACGAACAGGTTTAACAGGATACTGTTTCTCGTGGATCGCACTCTTTTAGGTACGCAAGCGATCAATGCTTTCAAGGATAATAAAGTGATTGGATTGAACACATTCGCAGAGATCTACGATGTGAAAGAGCTGAAAGAGAACATGCCGGAACAGGATACCCGGCTGCACTTTTCTACCGTACAAAGTATGGTAAAACGCCTGTTTTACAAAGAAGACGACAAAAACGCCCTTCCGGTAGATCAATACGATTGTATTATCATTGATGAGGCCCACCGCGGTTACCTGATGGATAAGGAAATGGACGATGAGGAATTGGTGTTTAAAGATCAGAATGATTATGTAAGCAAATACCGCATGGTTTTGGATTATTTCGATGCTTATGCAATCGGATTGACGGCAACACCGGCCCTACATACTACAGAAATTTTCGGCGCCCCGGTTTATTTCTACTCTTACAGAGAAGCTGTGATAGATGGCTATCTTATAGATCATGAACCGCCACACCAGATGGAGACCAAACTGAGTAAAGAAGGCGTTACATGGAAAAAAGGAGAAAAACCCAAAGCTTTTGACCAGGAAGAGAATAGTATTATTGAATTGGAGGCCCTGGAGGATGAGTTACATTTTGATGTATCGGCCTTCAATAAACTGGTACTTTCTGAGAACTTCAACAGGACAGTAGTGGGGCAATTGACAAAAGCGCTGGATCCGGAAGGCGATGCCAAGACACTGGTGTTTGCAGCTACGGATGAACATGCTGATACCCTGGTTCATATGTTTAAGGAAGAATATGGCAAATTGGGGATTGATGTGCCGGATAATGCGATCCAAAAGATTACCGGTAAATCCTATAAGCCGCAGGAATTGTTGAATCGTTATAAAAATGAGCAGTTCCCTAATATAGCCGTTACCGTTGATTTATTGACAACGGGGATTGATGTGCCGCGTATCAGTAACCTGGTTTTTATGCGTCGGGTAAAATCCCGTATTTTATATGAGCAGATGTTGGGACGTGCTACGCGCAGATGCGATGAAATCAATAAGGAATTTTTCCAGATTTATGATGCGGTGGGATTATATGAGACGTTGAGCGATTATACACAAATGAAGCCTGTCTCTGTTAAGGCAAAGGCATCCTTTCAACAGTTATCGGAGGAGATGGATGCCATCCAGACGCAGGAGCGGGTAAAGAAACAGGCAGAACAGATTATTGCAAAACTCCAACTAAAACGACGGTATATTGAAAATTCAGGAGATGCAGAAAATACCTTCAGTTTTTATGCCGATGGAAATGACATCTCCCAGTTCATTGATATGCTTAAAAGCCAGTTGAATAGTCCCGAGATACAAAATGTCATTCAAGAGCGAAAAGCACTATGGAGATATCTTGATGAATTTAAGCCGGCGCCAGCGTATATGATCGTGTCGGAACATGAAGACGAATATATCACAACAACCCGGGGCTATGGAAAAGGAACAAAACCGGAAGATTATCTGGAGAGTTTTAGCCACTTTATTAAAAATAACCTGAACCAGGTTGCTGCATTATCGATTATATGTAACCGACCGAAAGAATTGGACCGACAATCTTTGAAAGAGCTGCTCATGATTTTAGATGCGGCAGGGTTCAATACGGTATCTTTACGCACAGCCTGGAAACAGGCGAAAAATGAAGATATCGCTGCTGATATTATTTCCTTTATCCGCACACTTGCTATGGGCACGTCGTTGGAAAGCCATGAAAACAGGATTAGGCGGGCGATGCAAAGGGTGAGAAAGATGAAACAATGGAATGCCGTACAAAGTAAGTGGCTGGATCGTTTTGAAAAACAGTTGCTGAAAGAAACGATTTTACAAATAAAAGACCTGGATGATGAGCCGTTTAAAGATGAAGGTGGCTTCCAGCGATTAGATAAAATATTTGAACACCAGTTGCAAGCTATACTGGATACCATTAACGATAACTTATATGCCCAATCGGCATAAAACACAATTAAAAGAACAATAGCATATTATGAGTGCAGAAGATGTTGCCCGGAAATTATGGAGCTTATGCGATGTATTGCGCGACGATGGCGTTACCTATCACCAATACCTGAATGAGCTGACCTATATCCTTTTCCTTCGTTTGTCTGAAGTGAAAGGGTTTGAAGAACAAATTCCGGAAGAATACCGCTGGAGCCGGTTGAAAGGCATTAAAGACAATAAAGATCTTTTTGATACCTATCGGGAGTTATTAGCTACCATTGCCGCCAAAAGTGAAAATGATACCATCAGTGAGATCTACGCCAATGCGGCAACAACCTTACGCAAACCAGCTAACCTGCGTACGCTGATTACGAACATCGACAAAATTGACTGGTTCGTCGATCATGAAAAAGACAAGATCGCTACTATTTATGAAGAGTTGCTGGAACGCAACGCAGGTGAAAAGAAAAGCGGTGCCGGACAATATTTTACACCCAGACCGTTGATCAATGTAATGGTTGACTTGCTGGTGCCCAAAATCGGTGAGCGTTGGAATGATCCCGCGGCAGGCACTTTCGGGTTCATGATTGCGGCAGACCAGTACCTGCGCGAAAAAACAGACAACTATTTTGACCTGGATACCAAAGAAAGGAAATTTCAGCTTACAGAGGCATTCAGTGGTTGTGAGCTGGTACAGGATGCACATCGATTGGCGCTAATGAATGCAAAACTGCATGGGCAGGATAGCAAAATCTTTTTGGGAGATACCTTGAGTGAGTTGGGGAAGAGCTTTAAAAATTATGATGGTGTATTGGCGAATCCCCCTTTTGGTACCAAGATAGGTGGTGAGCGCCCTACACGCGACGACTTTACTTTCCCCACCAGCAACAAGCAGCTCAATTTCCTGCAACACATCTACCGCTCCCTGCACAAAAAAGGAGGTGCCCGCGCTGCTGTAGTGTTACCGGATAATGTATTGTTTGAAGATAATGACGGGCAGAAAATACGGCGTGACTTAATGGACAAATGCAACCTGCACACCATTCTGCGCTTGCCGACCGGCATTTTTTACGCACAAGGAGTAAAAACCAATGTGCTCTTTTTTGAACGTGGCAAAACGGAAACAGGCAATACAAAACAAGTCTGGTTTTATGATATGCGGACGAATGCACCCGCTTATGGCAAGCGTACCCCATTCAAACGGGATGCCTTTGCTGATTTTGTCTTAGCCTATACGGGCGGCATAAGTATTGACAACGTAAAGCATGAATATGATGGCGTGGTTGATTTCAACAAGCGTAAGCAGGTTAGAGATGATCGCTGGAGCTTTTATACACGTGAAGAAATCATGGCCAAAAAGGATTCGCTGGATATAGGGCTAATGAATGAAGGAGCATTAAATGGTGAAAGTGAAATAACTGAACCGGCAGACATTGCTCGTGAAGCCTTGAGCGAAATAAAAGCCATTGAGTTGGAATTGAATAAAATTTTAGAATTGTTAGGATAAATGGATACTAAATTACCGGAAGGTTGGGTTGAGGTTACGCTCGGCGAAATTGCTGAGTGGGGTTCTGGAGGAACGCCGAGCAGAACTATGCCACACTATTACGGCGGAGACATTCCTTGGATTAAAACAGGAGACCTGAACGATTCATTGCTTGAAGAGGTCGAGGAATATATAAGTGAAGAGGGATTAAAAAAATCAAGCGCAAAAATTTTCCCAAAAGGATCAGTAGCCGTTGCTATGTATGGTGCTACAATTGGCAAAACAGCTCTTCTGGGAATAGATGCAGCAACAAACCAAGCTTCCGCAGTAGCTCAGCCATATACAGGGATTGATAAAAAATACCTATTCTATTACATACAATCACAAAAACAAAACTTTATAGATAAGGGTAAAGGAGGGGCGCAGCCTAATATTTCTCAAATGGTGATTAAGATGCATCCTTTCCCATTAGCACCTTATCAGGAACAAAAGCGAATAGCAGATAAGCTTGATAACCTATATCATCACTTGGATTCACTTAACGAGCGATTGGATAAAATTCCTGTGTTGCTAAAAAGGTTTAGAGAACATGTACTTATGCAGGCGGTAACCGGGAAGTTGACAGAGGCGTGGCGGAACAATAGGAATTTAATTACGGAATTTGATAGTGGTGACGAGGAGGAAATGAGAGAGGTGAATATATCACTGCCTGATTCATGGAAATGGCTACCGTTTAGCAGTATAGCGTCTGTGGATTCAAACCTCGTAGAACCTAGTAAATTTCTAGACTACCCATTGATTGCTCCAGATAATATTCAGTCGGAAACGGGCAGATTAATTGATAAGCCAACCGTGTCTGAGATAATGCCGAAAAGCGCGAAACACTACTTTGAGAAAGGGAGTATCGTATATTCTAAAATTCGGCCTTATTTATCGAAAGTAATTGTAGCTGATTTTGCAGGGTTATGTAGTGCCGATATGTATCCAATATCTACAAAATTGAACACTAGATACCTTTATTATTACATGTTATCTAAAACTTTTCTAAGTTATGCAACATCGGCCGGCGAAAGAAGTGTATTACCCAAAATCAATCAAAAGGAACTATCTATAATACCAATCTCCGTTCCCTCTCTCGTAGAACAGAATGAAGTTGTACGTAGAATTGACACTTTGTTTAAGAGTTTTGAAAGGTTGGAAACACTTTATGTCAATGTCAAAACGAAAATTAACAATCTTCCTCCTAATATTTTAGCGAAGGCTTTTAAAGGTGAGCTAGTAGATGCTGATCCCAAAGATGAGCCGGCGTCTAAACTATTAGAACGAATACTGCAAGGTCAAACGCCGATAAAAGAAAAACCACAAGACAACCCGCGCCTAGTCCAATCAAACACAAAAAAAGTACAACATAAACATATCCCAATGACTGAAATTTCCTTACTAACAATAATTGAAGAAGAGTTTTCAGATCGTGATTTTTCGTTTGAAGAATTAAAGGACTCCTTACAGCAGTTATCGAAAAGTGACTATGTGCAATTAAAAAAGCAATTCTTCGAATTGTTGCGTAATGACAAATACAAAAGGAAAGCCGACAGGATCACTACCACCATTGATATCCCTTCCGGCACTATGAGATACAAACTCCAGAAACATGAAACTATTAAGGCTTAAGTTCATTAAGGGTATTTACGCTACGCCTATTGATGGTTTTGAACAAGTTTTTCATTCAAAAGAAGACTTGAATAAAACGACACCTATTTGTCTTGCCGGAGTCAATGGTTCTGGTAAGTCTAAGCTTTTAGAGGTGTTTAGTGATATTTTTTATTATCTGAATAGTTATTGCGCCAGTGATACTCAACCTGAAAAAACAAAAATGAAGTTTGAGCTGGAATATGTAAAGGAGAGCCCTAAGCCAATTCATATAAAAGTCAGTCAACTCGAAGAAGAAGGATTCCCCCAATTTGAAATAATAACTGCAAAAGGTATATTAACTGTGGATGATTGGCTAGAAGCAGAAACACTACTTCCCAAGTTTGTTGTAGGTTATACTTCCGGAGAAAATCAAACCCTAAGTAAACGATTTGAGGAAACCTACATTGAATACTCAGATGCTGTTACCAACTTAAGTAAAAACCCGGATGGTACCATTGTTCCAGATACGAGGCTTGTATTACTGGATTATAAAGTGAACTCCTTTGTTCTCATAGCAAATAGTATTTTCAGAAGCACTAGCCAGATGCAACTCATATCCGATAAAATTTCCAAGTGGGACTCTTTAGAGTCATTTAGGGTGACCATTCAGTTAAAGCCGAGGTATAAAAATCGCCTTATACCAATTGGACTAACCCCAGAATTAAGTAGCTATATCGGAGCTTTTAAAAAATGTGCTACCTGTTATCATTATGGTGAAGAAAATGACAAGACGATTTTAGATTTTTATATCAATCCCAACAGTAAAAAGCTCTTTAAAAAATATTTTGATTCCCCCTTCCATTTATACAGTGCATTGTATAAACTGGATTTATTGAATGATATTCTATTACGCAGAGAGAAAAGAAATACGATAAAAGAGGCGGAGTACCCTAATCAAAAACACATTTATCCTCAGCTATCATCGGAAGACAAGGTTTTTAATGTAGAAAGTGTAAGGATAAATTTAAGGGGAATTAAAGAAGATATTGACTATTATGATTTAAGCGATGGAGAACATCAGCTCATACATATCATTGGCAGTCTATTGATGATCGAAGAGCCTGATGTTCTATTCTTATTGGATGAGCCGGAAACGCATTTTAATCCACAATGGAGATCGAAATTCATTTCTACATTGAATATGATAGCTTACACAAAGAAGCAGGATTTCTTCATTTCTACGCATTCTCCTTTCCTTTTAGGCGATTGTAGCACAGAGCATGTGCTCATTTTTAAAGGCGGGAAGGCATCAAAGCCTAAAATTCAAACGTATGGTGCATCTATGGATAAGCTTCTGAGAGAAGCCTTTGGTGTAATACCGCCAATGTCTGAGAAATCTCTTAGTGACATTCAATATCTTCAAAAGTCAAGAAGCTATACTAAGATAGTTGATAGGATAGATGACTTCGGTGAATCACTTGAAAAAGTTTATTTATTTCATCGACTGAATGAATTGAAGGCGTCTAAGGAAATAAGGTCTAAAGCGGCAGTTTCAAAAAGGAAAAAATAATGCTTCAGAAATATTCTTTTGTCCGGACACAGGACGTACATAAATTACAAAGTGAAATATCAACGTTCATTCATCTCATACGACATGTTAAATCAACAGATGTTTTTGATCCCGATGTTTATCTAAATCCAGACTTTGCAACAAAGGTTAAGCGTAGACATAAAGGGGTGCCTGTAAAGATCTTCACCTTATTAAATGACTTTTTCAACAAATACAAAGCTCTAGGAGTTAGAAAAATTAAGGTCTTTAATGCGTTTGTGCGAATGAATGATGTTCAGAATTTATTCGATAAACGTACTGGTAGGATTACAATAGATAACATTCCACCTCAAATTCAAAAGGAAACTCTCGATTTATTTTATTTCCTGTATGAGAATACCTTAACCGATTATAACATTCACAAACATTACGAAGATTTTTATACTGCGCAGGGCAACAATTGGTGTCCATTTTGTGGAATGGAAAAATTATTACATTTCACACATCAGAAGCAAGATTATGACCACTTACTTCCTAAATCAAAATATCCTTTTGCGGCGATTAATATGAGGAATCTAGCTCCGATGGGACACAACTGCAATAGTGTTTATAAAAAGACGAAGGATTTGATTTGGGACGATAAAAAACAAATAAAAGCTGTTAATCCTTATAATAAAAAGATTAATGTTAAGCTTGATTTTACAAATACAACATTGCCGAAGCGAGGAGATGATAAAGGAGTATGGGATATAAAGTTTCTTCCAGATTGCGATGAAGTTAAAAGATGGAAATTTGTTTATTGTATTTCGGACAGAATTGTTAAAGACTATCTAGCTGGTAAAACTTCTGACTATCAATCTTGGCTTGATTTATATCTTGGTTTTGTACGATCAAGAACAGATCTTAAAACTTTGAAACAAGTTAGGGCTTCATTTATAAGCTTTGGCAGTCAATTTGACAACCACAGATATCGTGAGTGTAATTATTTGAAAGCGGACCTATTTAAATGGATTGGAAATAATGCGCCAGAAATTTTCATTAAATCGTTTATGGACACAATTAACAACGTAAAAATCAACCCGTGAATATCAGATACTATTGCGTCGGCTTTCAATGGGATGGAGTAAGTCAGCTCGAACGCTTTTTAAAAGAAGGAATATGGGAAAACGGTTATAACGATAAGTTTCAACATACAGTTAATGCTGTTCCGGTAGGAGCGCGGCTGGCAGCAAAAACAACCTATACCCGTAAAGAAAACGGGAAAACCATTTCTGTATTGGGTGTACATGCATTAGGTACTGTAACAGAAAATAAACAAGATGGTAAAAGCCTGAAAGTGGATTGGGACAAAGCCTTCAAACGCTTTGATATCGACGGGCGGGGGGCTTATCGCTCTACTATCAGCAGTGTTAATAATATGGATAATGTCCGGCTTATTTTTAACCGGAGTGGCATTGACAATCCGGCTACTGAATTGGCTTTATCGTTTGATCCGGAAGATCTGACTGATGAGTTTCCATCAAATCTTATCCTTTACGGACCACCCGGAACAGGAAAAACTTATCATACTATTAATAAGGCTGTGGCTATTGCCGATGGTATAAAAGAAAGTCATTTATTTAAACGTTTTACCAACCGTACGGAACTAAAAGACCGGTTTGACGAATTGCTGATTGAAGATTGGGATAACCCGGGAGATGGTCAGATAGCTTTTGTTACGTTTCA
This sequence comes from uncultured Flavihumibacter sp., assembly GCA_946482545.1. The sequence continues at coordinate 10,238 of CAMLRX010000009.1, forward strand.
CCAAAGCATGAGCTATGAGGATTTCGTGGAAGGTATCAAACCGATGGTGAATGACAAGGAACAAGTTGTCTATGATGTAGAACCTGGTATTTTAAAAAACATTGCCGATCTGGCATTAAGCAATTGGCTGGATTCCAGGAACGCAATCAAGGGAGAACTCTCATTTGAGGAGGCATTTAGTCATTTGCGGGAAAAATGGGAAGAGAACCCGTCGATGAAGTTTAGTATGAAAACAGAAGGAAAGGAATTTACTATAGCCGGTTTTAGCAAGTCATCAATCAGGTTTAGAAAAGCCTCCGGTGGTACAGGACATACACTTAGTATTGCCACACTCCGGGATTGCTACTATAAAAGGAAGGAAGTGAGACCAACGGGAGTAGGCATTTATTATCCTGGCATACTGGAGCAGCTGAAATCATTTGTGGGCAATAATACAAATGTTAAAGCCTTAAAAAATTATGTGCTGGTTATAGATGAGATCAACAGAGGTAACATTGCCCAGATATTCGGTGAGTTGATTACCTTGATAGAAGATGATAAACGCCTGGGTAAAAAGGAAAGTATAACCGTAACGATTCCCTATAGTAAAGAAAAATTCGCGCTGCCACCTAATCTGTATATAGTCGGTACGATGAATACGGCAGATCGTAGCGTTGAAGCTTTGGACACGGCATTAAGACGTCGTTTTGTCTTTGAAGAAATGGCGCCGGAACCATCGTTGTTAAGACCGGAGCAGATGCTCTGGCAATTTTGGTGGGACAATGAAAAATATTCCTGGAACGATCAGGAGTATATAGCATTGGAAACACCATTTTACCAATTATTGGGATTTCCGGAAGACAAGAATAACGAGAAAGATAAAGAGGTCTATTGGGGACCTATGCGTAAGGATAATACACCATTGAAAAGCCAGATTGGCGCTTTGGCTGACCTGGTAAAACAATTTTCAGGTATCAATCTTTGCTTATTGCTTGATGCTATCAATATGCGTATTGAAAAACTACTGGGTCGGGATTACATGATCGGCCATGCTTACTTCATCAATATCCGTTCCATCGCAGATTTAAAAGCTGTCTTTTTCAATAAGATATTGCCTCTTTTACAAGAATATTTCTACAGGGATTATGGCCGTATTGGTTTGGTTATCGGTATGGATTTCCTGGATGAGGTAACTAAGAATAGCGTTAACTTGATGAAAGTGCCGGGTTATGATATTCAAGATCTGAATGAGGGCAATGTCTATCACATGAAGAGCATCCGGGATTTTGAAAGCGATGAAAGATTTATTTCAGCGGTAAAATCTATCTATGAGCCGCAATAATGTTATTTCTGTTTTTGAGCATTCCCGGCTCAATATAGGAGAGCAGGGATTTGACACGCGCCATTTCGAAAGCCTGGTTAAATATAATGACTTGCATCAAGGCAAGTATTTCAACATAGGCCATAAGAAAGTTACGTTCAAATCTTATGTAGGGCTAATACAGGTAGGTGACAAGACTGTTGAGATACTGCCCAAAGCAGATAGAAACACTAGCAATGAAAGCACTGTGTCCAAATGGCAAATGGCATTACTTTTTATGCTGCGTATAGCAGGGTATATCAAAATCAATGAGGCCTCAAATGCGCTGCAGCACACACAAAATACCAACCTGTTAGACATCTACCTGCGCGCATTCTTGCAGGAAACAGAACAGTTGATACATAAAGGTCTGGTAAAAAAATATAAGAAAGCGCAAGCGAATCTATCTGTACTGAAAGGGAGACTATTGATCAGAAAACAATTACAGCATAACCTACTGCATAAAGAACGCTTCTTTATAGAGCACACAAGCTATATCAGGGATAATCTTTATAATCGGATTTTGAAAAGTGCTTTGGAGATCGTTACCGATATTTCATTTAAAAGCGATATCGTAAATGATGCCAAACGTTTGTTACTGTACTTTGAAGACGTTGCACCCTGGAAGGGGAACATTTCTGATTTGGATAAATTAAAGTTGGGCCGCAAGACTTTTGTTTATAAAGATGCGTTGGTGCTGGCTGAGATGATTATTCTTAATTATTGCCCAGCCTTTAAGTCAGGGCAGCAGCAAGTGCTTGCTTTGTTATTTGATATGAATGTTCTCTTTGAAAAATTTATCTATAAGACGCTTAAAAAGATGGAAAGTGAATTCGGGCAAAGCGAGCTATCTGTCACCGCTCAAAATAGCCAACTTTTTTGGGCACATAAGACTATCCGGCCTGACATCCTGGTTGCTTTCAGAAAAGGAGATGCTACGCAAAGTGTCATCATAGATACTAAATGGAAGATCGTAGATGAAGACTATCCCTCTGATCGCGATCTTCAACAAATGTTCACGTACAATATTCAGTTCAATTCTAATCATGCGATCTTGTTATATCCTTCTATTGGCCAAAATAATGTCGGGAAAAAGGCCTATGGTGTTTCCAAAGGAACAAGAGGCTTTACCCACTCTTGCGAAATGTACTTTATGGAATTATTTGAACCTTCACTAAATATTATCGATAGAAACTTTGGACGAAAATTTATATCATATATAATCAATTCTTATGATGGTGTATAGCTGCTTCAGACAGAACTGTCATAATATATTGGAGTTCAGCTATTTGTAGTCCAATAAAGAGGTCGGTTTTCTTTAAAGTCAGCGAGAAAAAAGTTTGATAATTGTATTGGCAGGCGACCTGTCTGGATTGATAGGGCGTTAGCGCTTAATGCAGTCATGAGAAAAGCCCCGTCGCAATGACAGGGCTTTTCTTAAGTTGGCCTACCTGGATTCGAACCAAGACAAACAGAACCAAAATCTGTCGTACTACCATTATACTATAGGCCAATCCGTAAATGGAGTGCAAAAATAAGCGCTGTTTTAATTCCTTCAAAAAATATTTTCATTTTCTAAGCAATTCTTTTTCAACCCGCCAGCCGATTTTTCCGCCCGGAATATTTGCCGTAAATTTGCACGACCTCCGGGAAATTCATGCATTCTTTGCAATCCTTCGGTCAGCAAGCTGGGTAGAAATCACTCCTTTATATTATTACCGCATTTATCCTGATACGCAAAGCAATTTGGTATCGGGGATTTTTTTTGCCGGAAAATAGCATAAAGTATAAGATGCGGCTTACTAAGTGTTTATATAATCAGAGAATATCATATCATGGCCAAGTACATTTTTGTTACAGGAGGTGTTACATCATCGTTGGGAAAAGGAATCATTGCCGCGTCGCTGGCCAAACTGCTGCAGGCGCGTGGGTTGTCGGTTACCATTCAGAAATTCGATCCCTACATCAATGTGGATCCGGGTACGCTTAACCCTTACGAGCACGGAGAGTGTTATGTAACGGAAGATGGCGCGGAAACCGATCTTGACCTCGGTCACTACGAGCGTTTTCTGAGTATTTTCACCTCTCAGAACAACAACGTTACCACTGGTCGTATTTACCAGCATGTGATCAATAAGGAAAGGGAGGGCGCTTTCCTCGGAAAGACCGTGCAGGTGATTCCGCACATTACCGATGAAATCAAACGGCGGATGCTCCAGTTGGGCGCAGATGGTAAATATGATATCATTCTTACTGAAATAGGCGGAACCGTGGGCGATATTGAATCGCTGCCATTCATTGAGGCCGTGCGTCAGTTGCAATGGGAACTGCCGGAAGAAGATTGTATGGTGGTGCACCTTACGCTTATCCCTTACCTGAAGGCGGCGAAGGAACTGAAAACAAAGCCCACACAGCACAGTGTGAAGATGATGAGCGAGAACGGTGTGCATCCCGATGTGATCGTTTGTCGTTCCGAAGAGCCGCTGAGCAATGAACTCAAGAAAAAGATCGCGCTTTTCTGTAATGTGAAGATCGACGCGGTGATTGAAGCGACCGATGCGCCCACCATTTATGAAGTGCCGCTGATGATGATGCGCGAAAAGCTGGATCTTTTCTGCCTGAAGAAAATGAACATCACCAACTACCATGAGCCTGAACTGGGCAAGTGGAAAGAGTTCCTGGATAAGCTGAAATACCCCAAATCAAAAGTTACGATCGGACTGATCGGGAAATATATTGAACTGCAGGATGCGTACAAATCTATCCTGGAATCCTTTGTACACGCAGGTGCCATCAACGAATGCAAGGTGCAGGTGGTGAACGTGCACAGCGAGTTCATTACAGATGACAATGTGGATGAAAAACTGAGTGACCTGGACGGATTACTGGTGGCTCCCGGCTTCGGGCACCGTGGTATTGAAGGAAAGATCACCGCCGTGAAATATGCCCGTGAAAAAGGATTGCCTTTCTTCGGGATATGCCTGGGGATGCAGATGTCGGTGATTGAATTCGCCCGTAACGTCCTGGCCATGAAAACGGCCCATTCCACTGAAATGGATGCCAATACTCCGGATCCGGTTATCGATATGATGGCGGAACAAAAGGAAATCACGCGCAAAGGCGGAACCATGAGGCTCGGCGCTTATCCCTGCCACCTGGAATCTGGTTCCCTCGCGGAGAAAATTTACGGTGCGCAGGATATTTCAGAAAGGCACCGCCACCGCTACGAATTCAACAACCAGTACCTGGAGCGCTTTGAAAAAGCGGGTATGGTGGCCAGTGGCCGGAATCCTGAAACAGGACTCGTGGAAATCGTGGAGATTCCAGAACATCCGTTCTTTATCGGTGTGCAGTTCCATCCGGAATTGAAAAGCACCGTCGAAAACCCGCAACCGCTGTTCGTGCATTTTATAAAAGCCGCGAAAGAGCATGCTGAAAAGAACGGGAACGGTAAAAAACAATCCGTGTAACCCTGAATAACCTACCTTTGCCCCCTCAAAAACTCGAACTAAATGGGAATGGATAGAAATACGGTGATCGGTTTCGTACTGCTGGCCGTTTTATTTTTCGGATATTTCTTTTACAACCGCCAGGGACAACTGGAAGCTGAAAAGGAAAAAGCCCGTGTTGATTCTATTGCAAAAGCAAACGCGCCCAAGCCGGTGATCGATACTACAAAAGCTGTAGTAGATTCACTCGCAGTAGCAGATTCTGCCGCTCCTGCTGTACAGGTGGCCGAAGCGCTGACCGTACTGGAAAATGAACTCCTTAAAGTTACTTTCTCCAATAAAGGTGGTCAGCCCGCCATGGTGGAACTTAAAAAGTACAACGCCACGGATAGCACGCCCGTAAAACTGGTGGAAGGCAACGGTTTCGACCGTATTTCTTATACCATCAACGCGGACAATAACCGTTCCGCGCAAACTGCCGATATGATATTCGGCGCACCTTCCATTTCGAAGAACCAGGATGGCAGCCAGACGATCAGTTACAGGCTGGATGTTGCCCCCGGGAAATCCATCATCCACCAGTACACCCTTCGTTCCAACGATTATATGATCGACTGGAACCTCCAGCTCCAGGGCGCAGATCAGTTGCTGACGCAGCAAGCCCTGAACCTGCTCTGGCAAACGAAGGCCGTTCAGCAGGAAAAGGATATTAAATACGAAAAGCAGCAATCGCAGGTGACCTTCTTTGAAGGAGGTGATTTCGATTACTACAACGTGATCTCCCGCAACAACTATAAGTTTGAAAAAGAGGTGAAATGGGTGAGCGTGAAGCAGCAGTTCTTCAGCCAGATACTCATTTCCAACGGAACGAACTTCTCCGGCGGAGAACTGAACTGGATCGTTCCGGAAGATTCCCTGCGTACTATTGCCAACGCCACAACCAACCTGCGGATGCAGGTGCCTTCTGGTGCTGTGGCTAATGTGCCGCTGAAATTCTACTACGGTCCCAACGATTTCCATACGCTTAAAAAATACAAGCTGGAACTGGAGAACAACGTGAACCTGGGCCAGGGATTCTACGCCTTTGTGAAATACATCAACAGGCTTATCATCCTTCCTTTGTTCAACCTGTTTGAATCTTTCATCAGCAGTTATGGTATCGTGATCCTGTTGTTAACGATCATTATCAGGTTGCTCATTTCTCCGCTCACGTATTCCAGCTACCTCAGCGGCGCTAAAATGAAAGCGCTCCGCCCCGAACTGGATGAGTTGAAAAAGAAGATGGGCGACGACCAGCAGGGCTTTGCCATGGAGCAGATGAAGTTGTTCCGTGAAGCAGGCGTAAACCCGCTTGGGGGATGTATTCCCGCACTGTTGCAGATTCCGATCTTCTTCGCATTGTTCAGTTTCTTTAACTCGAATGTGGCGCTCCGCGGGGAAAGTTTCCTTTGGGCCGATGACCTTTCCGCTTACGATGTAATCGCGAAACTTCCCTTCCACGTATGGGGCCTGGGCGACCATATCAGTTTGTTCACCGTGCTGGCCGTTATTACCAGTTTGCTGATCTCCTTGTACAGCATGAACATGTCGCCAGACCAGAATAACCCGATGCTGAAGTACATGCCTTATATTTTCCCGATCATCATGTTGGGCATCTTTAACAGCCTGCCTTCGGCCCTTACCTGGTATTATACGGTATCGAACGTGATTACGTTGTTGCTGCAGTTCATTATCCAGAACTTCATCATCGATCATAAGAAAGTACTCGCGAAGATTGAAGCCAACAAGAAAAAGCCTAAGAAGCAGTCCAAATGGCAGGAAAGGCTTTCCCAGATGCAGGATGCGCAGAAGCAAATGCAGGAAGCGAAGAAGAAATAATTTTGGATGTTGAATTTTGAATGATAAATGATTGCCGTTCCATTTTGGAGCGGCTTTTTTTGTGCATTATTTCAGGTGTTGTTATTGCAAACTAAAATTAAAGTGATTTTCAATCCCTGGTTTACAATAAGACAACTCCTCTCGTCTTCACCAATCCCTTTATTCTAAATTCAACATCCAAAATTCAACATTCAAAATCCAAAATCATACAACTAAGTCCTATCTTCAATCGTCTTTTATCCAAGCGCATCAATATGAAAAAACAGCTACATTTAACTCTGTTGGCTTTATTCTTATTTACCGGTATTCGTTTGTTCGCGCAACGAAAAGTATCGGAACTGACCATTACTTATCATGCTTCCGTTGTATCTACCGGGGCTGAACCCAAAATCGCAGACGCTTTCGATGGCGCCACCACAAAAGTGTACATCAAAGGAGCTCTGAGCAGAACGGATATGGTAAGTACATTGGCCACTTTCAGCACGATCCACGACCTGAAAACCGGTCAGGCTGTAAGTTTAAGAGAAACGGGCGCGCAGAAGATTCTCATCCGCATGACTGCCGACAACTGGAAAGACAGGAACAAACGCTACGAAGGAATAAAGTTCACCGTTACTACGGAGACCAAACAAATTGCAGGGTACAACTGCGTAAAAGCCACAGCATCCCTGCAAAACGGCCGCACACTAACCGTATATTATACGCCGGATATTCTTCCGGAAAACAGGGAATACGATTACCAGTTCCGGGAATTGCCCGGACTGCCCATGGAGTATGAGGTGGAAATGGATAAATATGCCATCAAATACACGGCAAGTACGGTAAGTTTTAATCCTGTGCCCGTATCCAGGTTCGATATACCCAAGGCAGGATACCGCGAACTCACTTACGAGGAAAGCATAAAACTGAGAAATTAAGCAGGAAGATAATTAACGGTGTGGTGCCGGAGTAGGTGTCTTGAACTTTTGCAGCACCACCTTTTGCTGTGTGGGGAAAATATGAACGGTGTTGCCGTTCCTGTAAGTAACCACTGAATTGTGCATCACGAATTTTCCGTCCTGTTGTGTGGTTAATATCTGTCCGCCTCTGTAATTCGCATTCGATTTCAGCGTAAAAGGGCTGGCTCCGGGACGGAACGGTGTAAAAGTGGGGGTGCGCAACAAAGAAGTATTCTTCTTCTTTCCGCCTCCGCCGCCCATACTGGCGAACGCGAGAACAGAAACGGCGGTAAACAAGGTGGCGATTGCCAACTTCTTACCTGAGTCCTGAATGTGCTTCTTTGTTATCATTTTCACAAAAGTATAATTTATTATCCAATCTCTGCAAACCGATCGTCACATCTTTTACATATTATTTAACGAATACGCTGCATGATTGTTACAAAAAATATTGGGTTTTTATGAAAGATTCCCATAAATTACACTAACCTATTGAATATGAGAGAGAATCCATTCAGGGAAGACAGAGAAGAAATAGAGGAATTGGTTAGGCAGTACGAGAATATGAAGGCGGGCAGGGGCCATACCTTCCTGGAGGAAGACGCGTTTGAACGGATCATCGACTTCTACGATGACCATGAACAGATTCCCAAGGCTATTGAAGCCGCTGAAACCGGGATTTTGCAATTCCCCTTCTCGGCAAGTCTCCTCATCAAAAAGGCCGACCTGCTCATCGTTACCAAAAAATACCGGGAAGCACTGAATCTGCTGGATGCGGCATCTCTGCTGGACAGCGGCGACATCAACCTGTATATCCTCAAAACGGACGCTTTTATGGCCATGGAGCGACATGAGGAAGCTGCCGCATTGCTGATCGAAGCACTGGCGCTTTTTGAAGGGGAAGAACGCATAGAACTGCTTTTCGAACTGGCCGATGTATACGATGACTATGAAGAGTTCGATAAGTTGTTCGAGTGCCTGAAACTAATACTGGAAGAAGATCCTAACAGCGAAGAGGCCCTTTATAAAATATGTTTCTGGACCGATTTTACAGGCCGGAATGAAGAAAGCATCAAACTACACAACAGGATCATTGAGGAATTTCCTTATAATGAACTTGCCTGGTTCAACCTGGGCGCGGCTTTCCAGGGACTTAAACTCTACGAGAAAGCCATCGATGCCTACCAATACGCCATCGCTATCGATGAGAAATTCGATTATGCTTACCGAAACATTGGTGACGCGTATATCCGCTTGAGGAAGTATAAAGAGGCGATCGAGATGCTTGAGAAAGTGGTGGAACTTGCCCGTCCGGAAGATGTGATCTTCGAAGCAATAGGCTTCTGTTATGAGCGCCTGCACAACTTCGCGCAGGCCAGGATTCATTACAGGAAAGCCGTGCACCTGAGTCCGGATGATAGCAAACTCTACTTCAAAATAGCCTGCACCTATATGGAAGAACTGCAGTGGGAGCGTGCGGCGAAACAATTGGAAACCGCGCTCCGCCTGCACAGAAACGTGCCCGATTACAACCTGGCCATGGGGGAATGTAAAATGGAGATGGGGGAGGTGAAAGATGCTATTCAATATTTTTCACTGGTCGTAAGTGCCAGGCCCCGTTCCGCATCCGGATGGGAATTGCTGGTGAAATGTCTGTTCAGGGCCGGTTATCTTGATGAAGCGGAAGAACAGGTAAATGCTGCCATAACTGCCACTGGTGGCAAACCGGTGTTTGAATTCCTGAAAGTGGGCGTATTGCTGGCGCTTGGAAAAACAAAAGAAGCTTTATTGTGCCTGGAGGCGGCCATGGATAAGACCCCTAAAATGCTGAAAAAGCTCGTGGAGCTCAATCCCACAGTGTTGCAACACCAGCAGGTGGTGGATGTGGTGGCACGTTTCAGGAAAGGAAACCGATTTCACTAAGGGTAACCCACGGAATATCAACCTATCTTCTTATTTTTGCCGCGCTTTACTTTGATTGACGAAACCAGTAGCAAGCAATGAACTTTAATTTGACCCAGATTCCTGAACGCATGGTGAAGCCAAGGCAGAATGGAATCACAATGGTAATGGACAAAGGACTTAGTATAGAAGAGGCCAGGAATTTTATGAGTATATCCCATCCCCATACGGATATCGTAAAGCTCGGTTTCGGCACCTCCTTTGTTACCCCCAATCTCCGCGAAAAGATAGAAGTTTACCAGAAGAACAATATTCCGGTTTACTTCGGCGGAACGCTGTTCGAAGCTTTCCTGGTACGCAATCAGTTTGAGGATTATATCGCCGTTTGCAAAGACTACGGTATTGAACACGTGGAAGTAAGTGACGGTTCGATCACGATTCCGCATGCTGAAAAATGCGGTTACATCGAAAAACTTACCAAACATTTTACCGTACTCAGTGAAGTGGGCAGTAAAGATGCCGCGCACATTATTCCCCCTTACAAATGGATCGAATTGATGCGCGCTGAACTGGAAGCAGGTGCATCTTATGTGATCGCTGAGGCCCGGGAAGCTGGAAACGTAGGTATCTACCGCGGTTCAGGCGAAGTAAGGGAAGGACTGGTGCAGGAAATTCTTACCCAGATTCCTGAAGAGAAAATCATCTGGGAAGCACCACAGAAAGCACAACAATTGTACTTCCTGGAACTGATCGGCTGCAATGTAAACCTCGGTAACATCGCGCCTACTGAAATGATTGCGCTGGAAGCTATGCGCATCGGGCTTCGTGGAGACACTTTTCACCTTTACCTCGACAAAGCCGTACACTAATGCCGCTCTACGGATTGATGGGCTATCCGCTGGGACACTCGTTTTCCCAGGCATATTTTAATAAGAAATTTCAAACACTCGGACTGGTGGGTTCCTATTATGTGAACTTTCCGCTGGCCGATATCGGGGAGTTTCCCGTGGTGGTTAAGGCCAATCCCGGACTTGCCGGATTGAATGTTACCATACCGCACAAAGAAAGCGTTATCCGATTCCTGGACGAACAGGATGAAGTGGTGCGTGCCTGTGGCGCCTGCAACTGCATCAGGTTTCGCGATGGTAAGCTGCAGGGGTTTAATACCGATGTGATCGGGTTTGAAAGATCCTGGGAGTCATTACTGAAGCCGCACCATACCCACGCGCTTGTTTTGGGAACAGGTGGTTCGTCCAAAGCGGTTGCGTATGTATTGAAGCAAAGAGGGATCGTTTTTTCATTCGTGAGCCGCACTGCAAGGCCGGATGAAAATATCATAGGGTATGAATCACTTACGGAGGAGCTTATGCGCAGTCATACCCTGCTGATCAACACCACACCACTGGGGATGGCACCAAAGGTGGCCGAAGCGCCGCCCATTCCATATCAGCACCTCAGTACTGCGCATTATTGTTACGACCTGGTATATAATCCTGCTGAAACACTTTTCCTGAGAAAGTCCAAAGAGCAGGGAGCCACTATTAAGAACGGGCACGATATGCTCGAACTGCAGGCCGAAGCCGGTTGGGAAATATGGAACAGTTAAGCCTGTAGTTTTTCCGCAGCCAAATCAGGGATCGCAGCTACTTTGCGGGTGTCGTAGTTAAAACAGATCATTCCCGTTTTTGCTGTTGCCACCAGTTTCCGTGCGCCTTCCACTTCTTTTTCCAGTTTATAATAAAGCTCAAAGCCAACTTTTGAAAATTCCGCGACTGCTACGGAAGCGTGCACTTCATCTCCATAAAAAAGTTCAGCTTTGAATTCAATGGCCACATCAGCCATAATAAGACTCACACCCTCAAAAGAAAGTTCGGAGTAACCAAGGTGTCTCAAAAACTGCATTCTGGCTTCATGTAACATCGAGAGAATGGAGTCGTTTCCCACATGGCCGCCGTAATTCACATCCGTGATCCGGACTGGTAGAGTAGTAGAAAAAGTGAAATTTCTGGGAAGCTCAATTTTAATGCGGGCCATGTTTTTTTTGCGGCGAAGATAAATCAGTTTTTATCCAGAACTTCCATCAGGGAGAGCAGGTCCATCATATTTGAAGCAGACGGAATGAAGGCACTTTCAGCCAACTGTGTTTTCCATGAACGTATTTTCTGGGCCAGTTGCATGGTCTCGAAGGAAGAGGCTTCACCTTCTGTAATGCCCATATCAGCGAGGACCGCAGCCGCTATTTTCCTGGACACACGTACCTGATTCCCATCGCTGGTGGTCAGGTAAATATAATTTTCGTTCACGAGGTCGGTCCCATCTTGTCTGGAAAGCCGTTTTTCAAGCGTCTGCGCAATCTGGCCAGGGCCAAAATCTCCTGAACGGAAGTTCGCGGTATGCGAAACATAAACGGGAGAAGGTGTGTGCGACCGCGGTGTTTGATTATTTGAAACCTGAGCGTAAACACTTGAACGCCTGCTGGTGGAATTGTAGGATGTCTCCTCTTCATTTGCGGGAACCGGTATGGTAACGCCACTGTTTTCGGGGATTGAACTGTTGCTGTTGGAGGCTATGGCGGCGTCCTCCGTGTTTTTAGCGGTGTTCCACCAAAGTAAAGCGGTGGTAGCCAGGATCAGCACAGATGCGGCGTATTTTACCCAAACCGGGATTTTCACTGTTCGGGCAGGTGTTTTTTCACTTATGGAAACGATAATGTTTTCCCAGGCTCCGGGCGGAGGTGGGGCTTCATAATCGAATATCTTTTTCCTGGTTTCTTCCCGTATCATGATCCGGATTTTAGGGTTGTTCTTCTTTCGGATAAATAGGTTTGTACTAAGCGCTGCAATACTGCTTTGGCGCGTGCAAGTTGTGATTTACTTGTTCCTTCACTGATGCCCAGCATCTCCGCAATCTCTTTATGGCCATAACCTTCAATCACATACAGGTTAAAAACGGCCCTGTATCCGGGAGATAGCTGCCTTACCAAAGCGATAATATCTTTCTCCGCAAGCCTGTCCAATGCGCTCTCCTCGGTAGTTTCAATGGCCGCTTCTTCTTTTTCAGTAACGGGCTGCAGGTGTTTTCTTCTCCTGAAATGTTCGATTGCAGTATTGATGACGATACGCCTGATCCAACCTTCAAAAGAACCTTCCTGCCTGAATTTCTCCAGGTTTTTGAATACCTTGATAAAGCCTTCCTGTAAAATATCCTGCGCTTCTTCCTGGTCGCTGGTGTAACGGAGGCAAACCCCGTACATTTTGGGCGCGAACCTTTCGTACAGCGCAGCCTGCATTTTACGGTCGCCTTCCAGGCATCCCCTTATAAGGTCGTATTCTTCGATATTTTGGTTGGCAGCGATAAGTATTATTTTTTAACATAATTGTTCAAAAAGCTTACCAACTGTTCCACCGCTTTTTTCCGGTGGCTGAACATGTTTTTTTCTTCCATGGTCATTTGGGCGAAACTGCAGTTCGCACCCTGGGGTACAAATATGGGGTCATATCCAAAGCCGCCCATGCCGTTCGGCTCATTCAGGATTGTGCCTTCGCATATGCCTTCAAAAAGATGGTGCGCCCCGTTGATCCTCAGGGAAATTACGGTCCGGAAGCGAGCGGAGCGGTCTTCTTTGCCTATCATTTCGGAAAGGAGCTTTTCAACATTCTTATCAAAAGACTTGTCTTCACCAGCGTAGCGCGCACTTTTTACGCCTGGCGCGCCGTTCAGGGCAGTAACTTCAAGACCGGTATCCTCACTGAAGCAGTTGTTGCCTGTCAGTTGGAGGATGGTCGCGGATTTTTCCGCTGCATTTTCTTCCAGGGTGTCGTGTGGTTCCGGGATATCTATGTTGATGCCCGCTTCTTTCAGAGTGGTGATCAGGAATTGTGATCCGGTGGCCGCACGTATCTCGTCTACTTTGTGCTGGTTATTGGTGGCGAAGATCAGGGGTGTATTCATTCGTTAAAGTTGGAACATTTTTTTGAGGTTGAGCCAGAGCCTGCCTTTGATGGATTTGGCGGTATCGCTTTGCTGGTTCATCGCCTCGAGTGGGGGAGAAGATATGAACTGGGTCTGGTCGATGGTTTGCAATTCCAGTTCTTCAAGGCGGAAAGGCGCTTCGATGGCTGGTGATGTTATGCCGAGCCATATCTGGCAGGCAGGGGAAAGTTCGCTTACGATCCTGTTGAAAGTAAGCCCCGCATGTTGCGCGATGTTCAAAATACCCACTTCATCCAAAGACAGTTTACAGGCCTGAAGGATATTGGTGAGGAAATTCAGTTGTTCCTCCGGCAGGTGCACTTCGTTCGGGTAGCGGACAAGGATCAGTATTTTCCTGGAAAAGTTACCCAGTATTTTCACTGGCGGAACCTCGTTTAAAGACGGAGATTCCGTTGTTTTTTCCGGGATAATAACCAGTCCCCGCCGGTAAAACTGCGCCATTTGCTGCGGTGCCAGGTGAATGTTGTTGATGCTCATATTGGTGTGGCCCTCGGAAGGCGAAGGCTTTTTTCTTTACATTTGTAGCAAAAATAGAGAATTATGATTGCAGCTATGGATATTCCCGTAACAAAAGCGAGCAAGAGCAAGCTGACTGATATGGACATGAACAATCTTCCTTTCGGAAAATTTTTTACCGATCACATGCTGGTGGCCGAATATGAAAATGGTACATGGAAACAGCCGGTGATTAAGCCCTATGGTCCGATTCAGCTTGACCCCGCCAATGCAGCGCTTCATTACGGACAATCCATTTTCGAAGGCATTAAAGCTTATCGGAATGAGGCCGGAGAAGCATTTATTTTCCGCCCTTTCGACAATTATAAAAGATTCAACATCTCCGCGAAACGCATGAGTATGCCTGAAGTACCGGAAGATATTTTTATTGAAGGAATGCGCCAGTTGATAGACCTGGAGAAGAACTGGATTCCCGCAAAAAAAGACCATTCCCTATACATCAGGCCGTTTATGTTTGCAGCAGATGATACCATCGGGGTGAAGCCGGCAGACAAATACCTGTTCATGATCATCTTAAGTCCTACCGGTCCCTATTATGCCGCGCCGATGCGCATTTATGTCGAAGATAAATACACCCGCGCTGCTCCGGGCGGAATCGGGTTCGCCAAAGCGGCGGGCAACTACGCGTCCAGTTTGCTGGCCGCGTCAGAAGCGAAGGCCAAAGGGTTCGACCAGGTGCTCTGGACGGATGCTTTTGAACACAAATACGTGCAGGAAGTAGGTACAATGAACGTGTTCTTCCAGTTGGGGAACAAAATCGTTACCCCGGGACTGGAAAACGGGGCCATCCTGGCCGGCGTTACCCGGAATAGTGTAATCACCGTATTACAGGAACTGGGCTATGAAGTGGAAGAGCGCGACATTAAAATAGATGAACTGATTGAAGCATACAAAGCAGGTGAACTGAAAGAGGCTTTCGGTACCGGTACCGCGGCTACCATCAGCATGATTAAAGAACTGCATTATAAAGGATATTCCATGACCTTCGATACAGCCACCTGGAAAACCAGCCCGGCCATTTCCGCCCGGATGAACGAGATCAGGGAAGGAAAAACGGAAGATGTTCATGGCTGGATGTTCCGTGTTTAAGCGAATAAAGAATTGATTATTAACATATTTTCCACCCTGGGATGATGGAAATCAAAAAAAATCAGTGCATTTTTTTTGATTCTGCAATTAAATCGTACTTTTGCCGTCCCAAAAATATAAATAGGTTCAGATGCCTACAATACAACAATTAGTAAGAAAAGGAAGAGAAATTATCAAGGCCAAGAGCAAATCCAGAGCACTGGATGCGTGCCCTCAACGTCGTGGTGTATGTACCCGTGTGTACACTACCACGCCTAAGAAGCCTAACTCCGCGCTTCGTAAAGTTGCGAAAGTGCGTTTGACCAACAAAGTAGAGGTGATCGCCTACATCCCAGGTGAAGGCCACAACCTCCAGGAACACTCCATCGTGCTGATCCGTGGCGGTCGTGTGAAGGATTTGCCAGGTGTACGTTACCACATCGTTCGTGGTAGCCTCGATACTGCCGGTGTTAAAGACCGTAAGCAAAGCCGTTCCAAATACGGAACCAAGCGCGAAAAAGCTAAAAAATAATTCACTTAATAATTCGCCGGTGTGCTGAGTAAAGTTTTAATACTTGAAGACATTCAGCCACGTTGGTGTACTAAAAATTAACAAAGATGCGTAAAGCACAAGCCAAGAAGCTTCCCTTAGCACCTGATCCCAGGTACAATGACAAGCTGGTTACCCGTTTCGTGAACAACATCATGTGGGAAGGTAAAAAAAGTATCGCCTACGAAATTTTCTACAACGCACTGGATAAAGTTGCCAAACAAACCGGTGAAGACGGATACGAAATCTGGCGCAGAGCGCTGGCCAACGTAACTCCCGCTGTAGAAGTTCGTTCCCGCAGGATCGGTGGCGCCACTTTCCAGATTCCTTCTGAAGTTCGCCCCGACAGAAAAATCTCCCTGAGCATCAAGTGGCTGGTTCGTTTCAGCCGCGAGCGCAACGGCAGAAGCATGGCCGACAAACTGGCCAACGAAATCGTAGCCGCTGCAAAAGGGGAAGGTTCCGCATTCAAAAAGAAAGAAGATACGCACCGTATGGCTGAAGCCAACAAAGCGTTCTCTCACTTCCGCTTCTAATACTATTGTTGATATACTTCAGAAAGCCCCCATTGAACCGGGGGCTTTTCTTTTTATATGATGTTTGGGTTAACGCTGTTTCCCGCATTCATGCTGCTCCAGCCACTTTCTGCCACTCGTTCAGCCCAATATGCTCCCAAAAACTACCGCATTAATTTATCTCTGGCCTTATAATCAACGCTTTGCGTCCCTGCTTCTTTGCGTCTTTGCGTGAAATCTCCGTAACGTTCGCAAAGGCGCTAAGACGCAAAGGAAAGCCGCTTGCAGGAACACGGCATCCCAATATTCACACCCGATTGCTTGTATTATAGAATTCACTACCTTTGCACCCCAAATAACATTCTTAATAGTCATTACTAATTTATGGCAGACTTAAAATTTCAAAGGAACTTCGGTATTGCCGCTCACATTGATGCTGGTAAAACCACCACTACGGAGCGTATCCTGTACTATACAGGTAAATCCCACAAAATAGGGGAGGTACACGAAGGTGCAGCCACCATGGACTGGATGGCGCAGGAGCAGGAGAGAGGTATCACCATTACTTCTGCCGCAACAACTTGCTTCTGGAAGTTTCCTACTACCCAGGGTGACCTGATCCCCGGGCAGACCAAAGAATATAAATTCAACATCATCGATACCCCAGGTCACGTGGATTTCACTGTGGAAGTGGAACGTTCCCTCCGTGTACTGGACGGACTGGTGGCCCTTTTCTGCGCTGTATCCGGTGTGGAACCCCAATCTGAAACCGTTTGGCGCCAGGCCAACCGTTACCGCGTTCCCCGTATCGGGTTCGTGAACAAAATGGACCGTGCAGGTGCTGACTTCCTGAACGTGGTAAAACAGGTAAAGGAAATGCTGGGTGCGAACCCCGTGCCCCTGATGCTGCCCATCGGCGCTGAAGATACTTTCAAAGGTGTAGTGGACCTGATCACCATGAAGGCGATCATTTGGGACGAAGCCAGCAAAGGCGCCACCTACACTGAATCTGAAGTTCCTGCAGATATGAAGGACGAAGCAGAAGAGTGGAGAGCCAAACTGGTGGAATCCGTTGCTGAATACGACGAGAAACTGATGGAGAAATTCTTCGAAGATCCCAACTCCATTACGGAAGATGAAATGCACGAGGCTATCCGCAAGGCTACTATCGACATCGCCATCATCCCTATGCTGTGCGGTTCTTCCTTTAAGAATAAAGGTGTACAGAAGATGCTGGACGCGGTTTGCCGTTACCTGCCTTCTCCCCTGGACATCGAAGCCGTTGCCGGTACTCACCCCGACACAGGCGCTGAACTGCAACGTAAGCCCAACGTGAAAGAACCATTCTCTGCCCTCGCGTTCAAGATCATGACCGATCCTTTCGTGGGCCGTCTGGCGTTCTTCCGCGCTTACTCCGGTAAGCTCGACTCCGGTTCTTATGTACTGAACACACGTACCGGTAAAAACGAGCGTATCTCCAGGATCATGCAGATGCACGCGAACAAACAGAACCCCATCGATTTCATCGAAGCTGGTGATATCGGCGCGGCTGTTGGTTTCAAAGACATCAAAACCGGTGATACCCTTTGTGATGAAGCGCATCCCATCGTGCTGGAATCCATGACCTTCCCTGATCCCGTGATCGCGGTAGCCGTGGAGCCTAAAACTCAGGCCGACGTGGATAAAATGGGTATGGCCATCGCTAAACTGGTGGAAGAAGATCCTACACTGCGTGTAAATACAGATGAAGAAACTGGTCAGACCATCCTCCGTGGTATGGGAGAACTGCACCTGGAAATCATCATCGACCGTATGCGTCGTGAATTCAAAGTGGAAGTGAACCAGGGTGCACCGATGGTGGCCTACAAAGAAGCGTTCAGCCAGACTATTGAATTCCGTGAAGTACTGAAGAAACAAACCGGTGGTCGCGGTAAATTCGCCGACATCCAGTTCACACTCGGTCCTGTAGACGAAGAATGGCAAAAAGAGAACCCTGATAAGAGCTTCCAGTTCGTGAACAACATCGTTGGTGGTTCTATCCCCCGCGAATTCATCACGCCGATCCAGAAAGGTTTCGAAACCGCGATGAACACCGGTGTACTGGCTGCTTACCCTGTTGTGAACATGAAAGTGCGCATCTTCGACGGTAGCTTCCACGCGGTGGACTCCGACGCGATGTCCTTCGAACTTTGCGCCAAAGCTGGTTTCCGCCACGCTGGTGCCAAAGCGAAGCCCCAACTCCTCGAGCCGATCATGAAAGTGGAAGTGCTTACGCCCGACCAATACATGGGTGACGTGAGTGGTGACCTTTCCCGTCGTCGTGGTATGATCGAAGGTATGGATACCCGTGCAGGTGTTCAGGTAATCAAGGCCAAAGTGCCCCTGAGCGAAATGTTCGGTTATGTAACCTCCCTCCGGTCACTGAGCTCTGGCCGCGCAAGCTCTACCATGGAGTTCTCCCACTATGCTCCTGCTCCGAACAACGTGGCAGAAGAAGTGATCGCCAAGAACAAAGGCAAGATCAAAGTGGAAGAAGATTAATCATAACATTACTGATTATACGAAGCCCCCTGGAATTTTTCAGGGGGCTTTTTGTATTTTAGCGCAACTCAAATTTCAGGACCCCCCTAATACCTTTTATGCTCAGAACTTTATCCTTTCTTCAGAAGCAAGGCTTGCTTGCGGTAGTATTTGTTTTCAGTAGTTTGTTGGTGGCCGCGCAAAAATTCCCGGTGAAATGGCAAACGAGCCTTGGTCGTGTGGATTCAATATTGTGCGCGTTTGCAACTGGCAGCAATGGACGTATTTATGCGGCTGGAGGAACCGGGTATTGGGAGGGTAATCCTTCTTATAACAATAGCGCTAAAGTATCTTCCTTAAATGCAAAAGGAGAGATACTTTGGGAGAAATCTTTTGAGGAGTTGAAATCCAAAAGGGTTAAGGCAATTATTCCTGCTGAAAGTAGTGTATTCACGTTGGGGATGTCAGGCTCCACAACAGGTTATTTTTCTGAAAATTTAGGTGGATATGATGCATGGGTTACAAAGTTTGACAATAATGGAAACATCAGTAACCTGAAATTGTATGGAACAAATACAACGCAGGATTATTTCAACGGGGGAATAATAAGTGCTTCCGGATCGTTGATCGCAGCAGGAGAAAGAAGGGTAAGTAGCAAATATTCGTATTTGCCCGTCCTTGCTAAAATAGATACGGTAAGCCTTTCGGCTGAATGGTATCAAGAGTATGAGCTTTTCGGAGCTGGGGCAAAAACTATTTTCTGGGTATCTTCTGGTGATACGGTTTCAAGGTCCGAATCTAATTTATCAGCGGCATTTGATTGTGTAGTAGAATTGCCTTCTGGAGATTTTCTGGCGGGTGGTAAAGCTTACGCGCTTGATACACTGGTTGGTCAGGGCTTGGTTACGCTCCTGTCCCCGGAAGGTGTTGTAAAATGGATAAGATTGATTAAAGAGGATGGAGTGGTAAATCCCGGGGAGGACCTGTGGTTTCATGATTTTAATACAATAATTGGAATGCATGATGTTGGTGATGGAGTAATTATTGTGGGTAATTGCCTTAGAGAAGTGTCCCAGAATGATCCATGGATTTCTTTGGTTGCGGCAACCGATATTCTAATAACTAAGATAAGTTACAACGGGGCTTATATTTGGCAGAAAAAGATAGGAGGAAGTGCAAGGGATTATGCCCACCAGTCCTTTAAAAAAAACGCAAATTCTATTCTGATTGCAAGTGTTACAGAGTCCACGAACGGGGATATAAATTACAGAATTCAGAATCCATCAGCCCAGCCATATGATAGCGGGGACATGTGGTTTCTCGAACTTGATAAATCCGGGAATATTGTTTCCAGACTGTGTTTTGGTGGGAATTCGGTTGATTTGGGTTTGGGAATAGCCTGCCTTCCCAGCGGAGATTTAATTATTCAAGGGGTAACAGCATCTTGGGATGGCACTTTCAGTGGTTTGCAGCCTAGGTGGTACGAGCATGTCATAGCCCGGGTAGCTCCTGCGGCAGGTGAAGTTCCCGGAGTTGGCTTCGTGGATACTAATGAAGACGGCGTTTATCAGCCGGGGGAGCGTAGAATAAGTTACTTTAAAAGCCATATTGTACTGAACGGCGATACGTTAATGACTACAAGCCCAAATGCAAACGGTATTTTTTCAGTGGAAGTAGCAGCGGGTAACTATCAATGTGTTATTCAGAAAGTTTCAGATTACTTCTTGCCTCAGGTAAGTGAAGTAAGTGTAGCAGTGAATGGTTTGGTTGCTCCGGATACTGTATTCATTCCTTTTAGAGAGACTCCCCAGATCAGTGATTTATTGGTGTATTTTGTAACCGCTCCGTTTGCAAGACCCGGTTTTGGGTATGGGTTTTCAGCAAGTGTAAAAAACAGAGGTACGGTTGCAGCAGGAGATAGTTTAAGAATTGTACTGGACCATCGAAGAACAGATGTGCCTACGAAGCCCATTGGGTCGTTTTTGAGGGGGGATACACTTATTGTTCCCATTTCGCCTTTACAGCCGTGGGAGGATAGAATGTATGATTTCGGCGTTTCACTTGCGCCTCCTCCTCAATTAAACATTGGAGATACACTCCAATTCAAAGCCCAGGTATTTCCCATCACCAACGATGTAACCCCCTCCAACAACCAGTTCACCCTCAAACAACTCGTTACCGGATCTTATGACCCCAACGACAAAACCGAATCGCACGCAGGTGTACTAACACAGGAAGAGATTGACGGGGGAGAATACCTTAACTACCTGATCAGATTCCAGAATACCGGAACTGATACAGCCTTCACCGTCGTGATCAGGGATACCCTGGAAGCGCGGCTGGATGTGTCTTCCTTTGAAATGATTGCTGCCAGCCACGATTATAACCTTTCTATACTGAACAGCAACCAGTTGGCGTGGACATTCAACAACATCAACCTGGCCGACAGCAATGTGAATGAGCCCGCCAGTCACGGTTATGTTCAGTTCCGCATACGGCCCTTCCCCACATTGGCTCCGGGCGATACAATAAAAAATTCCGCGTCCATTTATTTCGACTATAATCTCCCGGTATTGACCAATACGGAAAAAACTACTTTGGTGATAC
This sequence comes from uncultured Flavihumibacter sp., assembly GCA_946482545.1. The sequence continues at coordinate 31,513 of CAMLRX010000009.1, forward strand.
CCGGTACGCTCCCCGTTAAGTTGTTGAATTTCAGTGCTGTAAGAAAAGGGAGTATGAATGAAATAGTCTGGCAGACTGCTGAAGAACAGCAGGTGGAACGTTTTACCATAGAACGGTCTTTGAACCGGCTGGATTATGTGGCCATTGGTTCTGTTAAGGCGAAAGGCGTTCCGGCCAGCTATACTTTTTCAGAGACCGCACGCGTTGTGCCGGTAGTCTATTACAGGCTGAAAGTAGTGGATACCGACGGGAGTATCCACTACAGTCCGGTGGTGGCTTTGCGTGGAAATACAGCTTTTTCCGCAACCGTATTTCCCAACCCCATCACAGGAGACGCTTCCATTGAACTGAAGGTGGCTTCTTCCCAGGGCTTGCAATGGAGTATCCGGGATATGGATGGACGCCTTCGTAAGACAGGAACCCTACAACTAAACAATGGAACTTCTATCCGGTCGCTTCCAACCAGCACTCTTGAACCCGGCATGTTCATTATTTCCCTCAAAGGGAAGGACGCCGAGCAGAATATCATGATAATCAAGAAATAAGCGCGATAAAATAAACTGCATTTCGGAAAATTACCGGAGAATAGGGCCGGAAGCATGAAAAAATCTTGCTTCCGGCCTCGTTCTTTGCGAAAAATACCTGAAAAAAATTTGATAATCTAAACCTAATACATACCTTTGCACTCCCAATAAATTGGGCAATAAGCTATGTCTCAGAGAATCAGAATCAAATTACAGTCGTACGATCACAACCTGGTGGACAAATCTGCTGAAAAGATTGTGAAGACCGTACGCAGCACAGGAGCGGTAGTAACAGGACCCATTCCTTTACCTACCAAGAAGAAGATCTTTACCGTTTTGCGTTCACCGCACGTGAACAAAAAAGCCCGTGAGCAGTTCGAACTGAACACGCACAAGCGCTTGTTGGATATTTACACTTCTTCTTCCAGAACTGTGGACGCGCTTTCCAAGCTCGATCTGCCCTCTGGTGTGGAAGTTGAAATCAAGGCCTGATGAAGCCGCCCGCTGAAGCCGCAAAAGCTGAAGTGGGAAATTCCTCGAAAAAGCTAGTTCTTATTCATGTTTCATCTCTCAAATCCGCCGGTGGCGGGCCAAAAGAGCGCTGAACTTATTTTGATCGAATTTATTCATTCTGCTCCGGCAGGATCGAAATATAAAAACATATGAACAAGCCTTTCAGGGTTTGTTTACTATCGGTACTTCCCCCGGTTCCGTTCCTGTAACAAGTGCAGGAAGGGCCGAACTCAGGAAAAGGTCGGTAGCAAACTGGGATTGAAGTCCTGCGCTGTGCAGGATTGTCCATATAACCTTGAAGGGTATAAACCTACATAATAATGAAAGGATTAATTGGAAAAAAAATCGGGATGACCAGCATCTTCGATCCCAGTGGCAAGCAAACCGCCTGCACAATTATTGAAGCTGGTCCTTGTGTGATCACGCAGGTAAAAACGTCTGAATCAGACGGTTACAACGCTCTCCAACTCTCATTTGGCGACAAGAAAGAAAAGAATGCTACCAAAGCTGAAAAAAATCACTTCGCCAAAGCCAACACAGCTCCCAAAAGTTTCGTAAAAGAATTCCGCGACTTCTCTACCGATAAACCACTCGGTGAAGCCATTACCGTTGACATCTTCGCCGAAGGCGAAAAGATCGATGTGGTAGGTACCTCAAAAGGTAAAGGTTTCCAGGGTGTTGTTAAGCGCCACGGATTCTCCGGTGTGGGTGAACAATCACACGGACAACACGACCGTCAGCGCGCCCCAGGTTCTATCGGTGGTTCTTCCTATCCTTCCCGCGTATTTAAAGGTATGCGCATGGCCGGCCGCATGGGTGGCGATCGCGTGAAAATGAAAGGTCTCAAGATCGTTAAGATTTTCCCCGAAAAAAATTACATTCTGGTAAGTGGTTCCGTTCCGGGCCATATCGGTTCATATGTTCTCATCCAGAAATAACCTATTAATCTGAAGTACGATGCAAGTAGATGTTTTAAATATACAAGGACAAAAAACCGGGAGAACAATTGAACTTCCGGAAGAAATCTTCGGAATTGAGCCGAATACCCACGTGATCTACCTCGCTGTGAAACAATACCTCGCCGCTCAACGCCAGGGTACACACAAGGTGAAAACCAGGATGGAAGTGAAAGGTGCCAGCCGTAAGCTCCACCGTCAGAAAGGTACCGGCGGATCCCGTAAAGGTAACCTGCGTAACCCCCTTTACAAAGGTGGTGGTACCATCTTCGGGCCTAAACCCCGCGATTACAGCTTCAAGCTGAACCGCAAAGTGAAGGACCTCGCCAAAATGAGCGCCCTCAGCTTCAAAGCGAAAGAGAACGCTATCGTGGTACTGGAAGACATGAACCTCGACGCGCCAAAAACAAAACAATTCGCCGGTGTACTGAAAACATTGAACATCGATAACAAAAAGTCTCTGTTCGTGCTCCCCGAGTACAACGAGAACGTGTACCTCAGCCTCCGCAATATTCCTTCCGTACAAGGTTCCCTGCTGAGCGATATCAATACTTACGATATCGTGAACGCCGACTTCCTCGTGCTGAGCGAATCCGCCGCCAAGGTATTCACCGATGAAGCTGTTGAAGAAGTAAACGCATAATTGTCTAAATCATTCAGAGATGAAATTATCAGAAGTTTTGATAAAACCGATCCTTACCGAGAAAGCCAACGCCCAGCAGGAAAAGCTGAACAGGTACGCTTTCAAAGTGGCCCGGAAAGCCAATAAGCTTGAAATTAAAAAAGCTATTGAAGAGTTCTACGGTGCAACAGTTGTGGACATTAACACTTCCGTTGTTCCCGGTAAAGATAAAACCCGCTACACAAAAGCAGGTTTCATCAAAGGCCGCAAACCCGCTTACAAAAAAGCGCTGGTGACCGTTGCCGAAGGAACTACCATCGATCTGTATGCTAACATATAAGCCGTGAATGGTTGTATATACAGATCAAGAATTTAATTAACAACAACGAAGAAATCAGAACATCATGGCACTGAAGAAGTTCAAACCGATGACCGCCGGTACCCGTTGGAGAATCGGAAACGCGTACGCGGAGATCACAACCGACACGCCTGAAAAAAGCCTCCTGGAACCCCTGAAAGGAACCGGTGGACGTAACGCGCAGGGTAGAAGAAGCATGCGCTACATTGGTGGTGGCCACAAGAAGCACTACCGTGTTATCGACTTCAAACGCAACAAAACAGGAATCGAAGCTAAAGTCGCTTCCATTGAATACGATCCGAACCGTACAGCTTTCATCGCACTGCTGAACTACGTTGACGGTGAGAAAAGATACATCATCGCTCCCCAGGGCCTCACAGTAGGTACTACTGTAATCAGTGGAGATGCCGTGGCGCCTGAACTGGGTAACGCGCTGCAACTGAAAAATATGCCCCTCGGTACCATGGTGCACAACATTGAGTTGCAACCTGGTCAGGGTGCGAAAATGGCAAGAAGCGCCGGTTCTTCCGCGCAGCTGAACGCCAAAGAAGAAAAATACGCGGTATTGAAAATGCCTTCCGGTGAACTCCGTAAAGTATTGATCAACTGCTACGCTACCGTAGGTGTTGTTTCCAACTCCGACCACAGCCTCCAGAGCATGGGTAAGGCAGGTAGGAACAGGTGGAAAGGTATCCGTCCAAGAAACCGCGGTGTTGCGATGAACCCAGTAGATCACCCGATGGGTGGTGGTGAAGGTAGGGCTTCCGGTGGTCACCCACGCAGCCGTACCGGTAAATACGCTAAAGGAGAAGTTACCCGTACAAGAGGTAAGTCTTCCGATAAGCTGATCATCCAACGCAGAAACGGTAAGAAAGTTAAATAAGTAACAAGTGTTAAAATGGCCCCGCTCTCGCGGGCGGGGCAAATAAACAACCCAATACAATATGGCTCGTTCGATTAAAAAAGGTCCTTTCGTAGACGTTAAACTCGAAACCAAAGTGCTCGCCATCAACGAAGGCAAAGCGAAAAAAGGTGTAGTGAAAACATGGTCACGCCGATCTACCATCACACCGGATTTCGTAGGACACACTTTTGCGGTGCACAACGGTAACAAATTCATCCCTGTTTACGTAACTGAATTCATGGTTGGCCACAAACTGGGCGAATTCGCTCCCACCAGGAACTTCAAAGGACACTCAAACAAAAAAATGTAAGTGAAACCGGTGTACTGAAAAGGAACCGGAGAAACTGAAAACAGAAACTGAATACAATGGAAGCAGTAGCTAAACTGAGAAATTATCCAACATCACCACGTAAAATGCGTTTGCTTGCAGACCTTATCCGTGGTATGCAGGTGGAAAAAGCGCTGGCGGAACTGGAATTCAACGCCAAGCACAGCGCAAGCCCGCTCCGCAAACTCGTACTGAGCGCTATCAACAACTGGAAGCAGCAGAACGAAGGTGGAGACGAGAGCCAACTGGTGGTGAAGACCATTTTCGTGGATGGCGCAAGAACACTGAAAAGAATGCGTCCTGCTCCGCAGGGTCGTGGTTACAGGGTTAGAAAACGCAGCAACCACGTAACTGTAATCGTTGATACAAAATAACTATAACAAGTAAACTTAATATACCAAACTCATGGGTCAGAAAACAAATCCTATTGGTGCAAGGTTGGGAATCATCCGCGGATGGGAGTCTAACTGGTATGGTGGTAAAAAAGATTATGCCCAGAAGCTGATCGAAGACAATAAGATCAGGACTTATCTGAACGCGCGTATCAACAAAGGTGGTATCGCCAAGATCGTGATCGAGCGTACGCTGAACAAACTGATCGTGACCATTCATACTTCCAAGCCTGGCATCATCATAGGTAAGGGTGGTAATGAGGTGGACCGCATCAAGGAAGAACTGAAAAAGTTGACCGGTAAGGAAGATGTACAGATCAACATCCTGGAGATCCGTCGCCCCGAACTGGATGCCAACATCGTTGGTGATACTATTGCCAAGCAGATCGAAAACAGGATCAACTACAAACGCGCCATCAAAATGTCTATCGCTTCCGCACTCCGTATGGGCGCCGAAGGGATCAAGGTAAAAGTGAGCGGTCGTTTGGGTGGTGCGGAAATCGCACGTTCCGAAGAGATCAAACAAGGTCGTGTTCCCCTGCATACACTTCGTATGGACATTGACTACGCCAATGTTTTCGCCCTTACAGTATACGGTAAAATCGGTATCAAAGTTTGGATATCCAAAGGTGAAGTGCTCGCTAAGAGAGACCTGAACCCCAACTTCGTAGGCGGTAAGAGCGATGTGAGCGACAGAAGAGGCGGTGAGCGCGGAGATTTCCGTGGTGGCGACCGTGGTGACCGTGGCGGACGTCCTGAAAGAAGGGATGACCGTGGTGGCGACAGAAGAGGCGGTGGCGGAAGAAGATAATCCCCCGATCGTTGGTAATAAATTTCAATTAACTACTTAATATAACGTAAGATGTTACAGCCAAAAAGAACGAAGCACAGGAAGATGCAGAAAATGCCTTCCAGAGGGAATGCCAAACGTGGTACCACCCTGTCGTTCGGTTCATTCGGTTTGAAGGCATTGGAAAATGTTTGGATGACCGACCGCCAGATTGAAGCCGCCCGTCAGAGCATGACGCGTGCCATGAAGCGGGAAGGTAATGTGTGGATCCGTATTTTCCCCGATAAACCCGTTACCCGCAAACCCGCCGAAGTAAGGATGGGTAAAGGTAAAGGTGCACCCGATCATTGGGCTGCTGTGGTGAAACCCGGAAGAGTACTGTTCGAAGCCGACGGTGTTCCCGTTGAAGTAGCGAAACACGCTATGGAACTGGCCGCGCAGAAACTGCCGATCAAAACCAAATTCATTGTGAGGAGAGATCTCCAAGCATAATTCGTTCATCAACATAAATCGTATATACGATGTCGTCTAAGAAAGTTGAATTTAACAAAAGCCTGAAAGATATCAGTGATGCGGATCTGAAGGCTAAAATCCAGGAAGATGAACTGCGTCTGAAAAAGCTTGAGTTCGCGCACGCCATCACTCCTCTGGAAAATCCGGTGAGCATCCGCTCACTCAGAAGGGATGTGGCCCGTCTGAAAACAGAATTAACTAAACGTGCATTGGGAGTTTAATCCCGATATAAAAATTGAACAATGGCTGAAAGAAATTTGCGTAAAACAAGGATCGGTGTGGTTGCCAGCAACAAGATGGACAAAACCGTTACCGTAGCCGTGGAAAGAAAGGTGAAACACCCTATCTACGGAAAGTTCGTAAAAAAGACAACCAAGTTCCACGCCCATGATGAAAAGAACGAGTGCAGTATCGGCGACCTGGTGAAGATCATGGAAACCCGCCCCCTCAGCAAAACAAAACGCTGGAGGCTGGTTGAGATCGTGGAAAAGGTAAAATAATCCCTCTGTTTTACATTATATAACAAGTTCCGGAAGAACTTAAAATTATTCAACGATGATTCAGCAAGAAAGCAGATTGAACGTAGCTGATAACAGTGGTGCCAAGGAAGTATTGTGCATCCGTGTGCTGGGAAACAGCGGACAGGATTACGCCAAGATCGGTGATAAGATCGTGGTTACTGTAAAAGATGCCATCCCCGCAGGCGGTATCAAAAAAGGTACCGTAACCAAAGCGGTGATCGTTCGCACTACCAATAAACTGCGCCGCAAAGACGGATCTTACATCCGTTTCGACGACAACGCAGTGGTACTGCTCAACAACTCCGACGAGCCAAGAGGTACCCGTATCTTCGGACCAGTTGCCAGGGAACTGCGCGATAAAGGTTACATGAAGATCGTTTCCCTCGCTCCCGAAGTGTTATAAGATGCCCGGGCAGGTGCTTAACGCAGGTTTTTCCCGGATTTCCGGGGCGTTTGGCAATCAGCGTTGAGCATTCAGCAAAAAAGCATATCTTTGCACCCCCAAAAGGGAAACCTGGGGTGGCGTTTTATAAAAAACGATAAACATTTTACAGTGAGTACAAGATTCAAACCGAAGTTTAATATCAAAAAAGGTGACGCCGTAGTGGTGATCGCCGGAGACGATAAAGACCTGGCCAAACCCCGCCAGGTACTGGAAGTTTTCCTGGATAAATCACGCGTTCTGGTGGAAGGTGTGAACATCGTGACCAAACATACCAAACCTTCAGCCCAGAATACTAAAGGTGGTATCGTTAAAAAAGAAGCCCCCATCCACATCTCTAACGTGATGTTGTGGGACGCTAAAGCTGGTAAAGCCACCCGCGTTACCCGCAGCCGTGAAACCGGTAAATTAGTTCGTATTGCAAAAAAATCAGGGGAGGTAATTAAATAATGAGTACCGTAAACTATTCTCCAAGACTGGCAGAAAAATACTCCAATGAGGTATTACCTGCCTTGATGAAAAAGTTTGGTTACAAAAGCATCATGCAGGCACCCAAACTTACCAAAATCTGTCTGAACCGCGGCGTGAATGGCGCAGTGGCCGACAAGAAACTGGTGGACATTGCCGTGGATGAACTCTCTACCGTTACTGGTCAGAAAGCTGTTCCCACCATGTCTAAAAAAGACATCTCCAACTTCAAACTGCGTAAGAACATGCCCATCGGTGCACGTGTTACGCTGAGAGGTGTTAAAATGTACGAATTCCTCGATCGTCTGATCGCTGTGTCCCTCCCCCGCGTACGCGACTTCAAAGGAGTGAACGACAAAGCTTTCGATGGCCGCGGTAACTATACACTCGGTGTTACAGAACAGATCATCTTCCCCGAAATCGATATCGATAAGGTGAATAAGATCACTGGTCTCGACATCACTTTCGTTACTACCGCCAACACGAACGAAGAAGCTTACGAACTGCTGAAAGAACTCGGCATGCCGTTCAAAAACATTAAAAAAGAAAACGCTCAATAAACCATGGCAAAAAAGTCAGTAATAGCCAGACAAAAAAAGCGCGAAGCCACAGTTGCTAAATTTGCTGAAAAAAGAGCCGCGCTGAAAGAAGCAGGTGATTACGCAGCATTGTCTCAACTGCCCCGCAACGCTTCTCCTGTAAGACTGAAAAACCGTTGTCAGCTCTCCGGTCGTCCCAAAGGATACATGCGTTACTTCGGTCTCGGAAGGGTGATGTTCCGCGACATGGCGCTTGCAGGAAAAATCCCTGGCGTGAAAAAAGCAAGCTGGTAAGAACAACCGCTTGGTTACTGATATCAAATTATTAATTGGATATCGCATTGTAAATCATTTTTATCATTTAACCTCAATCAAACAATGGTTACTGATCCAATAGCAGATTTTCTGACGAGAGTACGTAATGCGCAGATGGCCAACCACCGCATCGTGGAGATTCCTGCCTCAAACCTGAAGAAGCGTATCACTGAAATTCTGTACAACCAGGGTTATATCCTGAAGTACAAATTTGAAGAAGACAATAAGCAAGGGCTGATCAAGATCGCATTGAAATACGATCCTACCAGCAAACAACCCGCAATCAAGGCGCTGGAAAGAATCAGCCGTCCCGGTTTGCGTCAGTATGCAAAGCCTGAAGACTTCAAACGCGTGAAGAATGGTCTTGGTATCGCTATCGTAAGTACTTCCAAAGGAGTAATGACCGATAAAGAAGCCAAAGCGCAGAATGTAGGCGGAGAAGTGCTTTGCTACATCTACTAAACTGAAATGTTAGCCGGGTCCGTTTTTCGGGTCCGGTTCATCATATACCCGGCGCACAAGCCTTTTAGTCGGGGCTGAACACGGGATAACTATCAACTAAAAAGTTTACGACTATGTCACGTATCGGAAAAAAAATCATCAGTGTGCCTGCAGGCGTTACCATTACAGTAGCTGCCGACAATGTGATCACTGTAAAAGGGCCTAAAGGCGAACTGAAACAAGCCATCGACAGAGACATCAAGATCGAAGTGAAAGATGGTGAAGCAACCGTAACCCGTCCTACCGACCAGATCCGCCACCGCGCACTGCACGGTTTGTACCGTTCCCTGATCGCCAACATGGTGAAAGGTGTAACTGATGGGTTTGTTCGCAAGCTTGAACTGGTGGGTGTAGGTTATAAAGCCGCCAACCAGGGCAATATCCTCGACCTCGCACTGGGTTATTCTCACAATATTATTTTCGAAATTCCCAAGGAACTGAAAGTGGTGACCGCCCAGGAAAAAGGGCAGAACCCCACCATCACCCTGGAAGGAATGGACAAGCAACTGATTGGCCAGGTGGCAGCAAAGCTCCGCAGCCTGCGTAAACCAGAACCGTACAAAGGTAAAGGTGTTAAGTTCGCTGGTGAAGTGCTTCGCAGAAAAGCTGGTAAATCTGCTGGTAAATAATTTTAAGCAATAATTCCCGGCAGTATCGGGAATATAAAATAAGAGAAATGAACAACAAAGTAATAAGAAGGCAGAAGATCCGCTACAGGATCCGCAGGAAAGTAGCAGGTACAACTGCGAAACCACGCCTCAGTGTTTTCAGAAGCAATGCTGATACTTATGTACAACTGATCAATGATGAAAATGGTCAGACTTTGGCTTCCGCTTCCACCAGGGATAAAGATATCGCTGCGCAGAAAGGTACCAAATCCGAAAAGTCTAAGCTGGCAGGACAGGCAATCGCCCGCAAAGCCGCTGAACTGGGTATCACCACCTGCGTATTCGATCGTGGCGGATATCTCTACCACGGCCGTGTAAAGTCTATCGCTGACGGCGCCCGTGAAGGGGGTCTTCAGTTCTAATTATCCCTTTGGGAACGAACCAAATCAAAAAAGTAAACATCAACCGGCTTTGTCCGGTACAACAGAATAACTACAATGGCAAAAGTAAACTTAAACAAGGTTAAAGCCGGCGACCTCGAACTGAAGGAGAAGGTGGTTGCTATTAACAGGGTGGTGAAAACTACAAAAGGCGGTCGTGCCTTCAGTTTCTCCGCACTGGTGGTAGTAGGGAACGAAAGCGGCGTGGTAGGTCACGGTTTAGGTAAAGCCAAAGAAGTTCAGGAAGCCATCACCAAAGGAATTGAAGATGCGAAGAAAAATCTCATCAAAGTTCCCGTAATGCACGGCACTATTCCTCACGACCAACTGGCTAAAGAAGGCGCTGCAAAAGTGCTCATCAAGCCAGCCGCACACGGTACCGGTGTAATCGCCGGAGGCAGCATGCGCGCCGTTCTGGAAAGCGCAGGTGTTACCGACGTACTCGCCAAATCCCTGGGAAGCGCTAACCCGCACAACGTGGTTAAAGCAACTTTCAAGGCCCTGGCTATGCTGCGCGAACCAATTTCCGTGGCTAAGACACGTACCGTTGCCCTGAAAAAAGTATTCAACGGATAAGCTGTTCCTCCGGGAACAACTGTTCAGAATATTGATTGAAAAGCATTTTTCACCCATAATAAACTGGCCCGAAAGGGTAGTTGTATGAGCAAGATAAAGATCACCTTAGTAAAAAGTCCCATCGACAGACCAGAGCGCCAGAAGCTGACGCTCCAGGCTTTGGGTTTGAACAAGCTGAACTCTACAAAAGAAGTGGAAGCTACCGACTCCATCCGTGGTATGGTGCGTAAGGTTAGCCATCTCGTGAAAGTAGAAGAAGCCTAATTTTAATTGCGAGGGGTTGTTGCCCCGTTGAGTAAAAAACAAACAATCATGAAATTACATCAGTTACAGCCTGCAGAAGGTGCAGTTCATAAAGAGAAACGTATTGGTCGTGGTGAAGCCTCCGGTAAAGGTGGTACTTCCACAAAAGGTAACAAAGGCCAGCAAAGCCGCGCCGGTTACCAACGTAAATTCGCGCACGAAGGTGGTCAGATGCCCATTCAGCGTCGCGTTCCAAAACGTGGATTCAAAAACAACAACCGTATCGAGTTCAAAGTATTCAACCTCGGTCAGATTGATCAGGTGGTGGAGAAATACGGTATCACTGAGTTCACACTGGAAAACCTGTACATGAACGGGTTGATCAGCCAGACTGACTCCGTGAAAATCTTAGGAAACGGTGAACTGAAATCTAAACTGACCTTCAAAGTAAACGCCATCAGCGAAAAAGCGAAGGCGGCAATTGAAGCGGCAGGCGGAACAGTTGAAATTGTGAAATAATTTTTCCGTAACTTGCCAGACGCATTTAGGAATGCGTCTTTTTTTATTTTGGGGTATTCACAACTAATTACTAACACCCGTGAAGAAATTATTTCAAACACTGAAGAACATTTGGAGCATAGACGAACTGCGCAGTAAGATCATTACTACCCTTCTTCTTGTTGCTGTTTACAGAGCCGGTGCACACATCGTTCTGCCGGGTATCGATCCCAATAAACTAGACCTCAGCCGCGCCAAAGAAGGTGCGCTGGGACTGATTGATACTTTCGCAGGTGGTGCCTTCTCCATGGCCTCTATTTTCGCACTCGGTATCATGCCCTATATCTCCGCTTCCATCTTTATGCAACTGATGACGATACTCGTTCCCAGTATGCAGAAGATTCAGAAAGAAGGAGAAAGCGGACGGAAAAAGATCAACCAATGGACCCGTTACCTCACCGTGGGTGTTACCCTCGTACAGGGCGCGGCTTACGTTGCTTATCTGAAACAATCCAGCCAGGGTGCTTTGATCGAAAGTTTCTCCCAATACTTCTGGTTGTCCACCGTTTTCACCCTTACGGCAGGTACCCTGTTCGTGATGTGGCTCGGTGAAAAGATTACTGATAAAGGTCTTGGAAACGGTACTTCCATCATCATCATGGTAGGTATCCTCGCCCGTCTCCCACAATCATTTGTGCAGGAATTGCAGGCAAAAGGTACCGGCGGTGGCGGTGGTATCCTGATCTTCCTCATCGAGATGGCCGTACTGATCGCCATCATCATGGGACTGATCGTACTGGTACAGGGCGTGCGTCGTATTCCCATTCAGTATGCGAAGCAGATTGTCGGTAACCGCCAGTTCGGTGGAGCCCGTCAGTTCCTGCCGCTGAAAGTGAATGGCGCCGGTGTAATGCCGATCATCTTCGCCCAGGCCATTATGTTCCTGCCTACCTTGTTCTCTTTCACCAAATTTGAAACCGGACAGGGTATCGCAAGAATTTTCTCTGACCCCAAAGATGCGGTGTACATGATCATTTATGCTGTTGTGGTAATTGGGTTTACCTTCCTCTACACGGCCCTGATCTTTAACCCGAAACAAATTGCTGACGACCTGAAAAGGAACAACGGCTTTATCCCCGGTATCAAACCCGGCCAGCCTACAGCCGATTATATCGGTGCTGTAATGGACAAGATCACACTTCCCGGTGCCGTATTGCTGGCATTGGTTGGTATCCTGCCCGGCTTCGCGCAACGCCTAGGTGTAACGCAGGGATTCGCTTCCTTCTTTGGAGGTACTTCACTGCTCATCATGGTGGGCGTTGTACTGGATACATTACAGCAGATTGAGACCCAGTTGCTGATGCGTCAGTACGATGGCCTGATGAAGACCGGTCGTATCCAGGGTCGCCAAACGGCTTCCCCGGTATCTATGTAATTCATTTTTAGATGTCATAGTAGCCTGTTGGGAGCGATCTCAACAGGTTTTCTTTTAATAACAGTATGCGTTCAAAGAATATGATTTTTTATAAAACGGAAGCAGAGATCGCAATCATGCAGCGCAATGCGCGCCTTGTGAGCCAGGGACTGGCCGAAGTGGCCGCTATGCTGAAACCCGGCCTTACCACACTTGAAATTGATAAGTTCTGTGCGGATTATGTGAAGAAACAGGGCGGCATAGCCACATTCCTGAACTTCCACGGCTACCCCTTCAGCATTTGTGCTTCGGTGAATGATGTGGTGGTTCATGGATTTCCCAACGATACCCCGTTGAAGGATGGTGATATCGTAAGCATCGATCTCGGGATCACGAAGGATGGATATGTGGGAGAACACGCCTATACTTTCATCCTTGGCAACGCAGCACCTGAAGTGATCGAACTGGTGAAAGTCACCAAAGAATCACTGTACAAAGGAATTGAAAAGGCGATCGCCGGCAACCGGATTGGAGATGTGGCCTGGGCCATCCAGGAACATACTGAAAAGAAACACGGTTATGGTGTGGTCCGCGAATTGGTGGGGCACGGCCTTGGCAAAACGATGCACGAAGATCCGCAGGTACCGAACTATGGCAAACGCGGAACGGGCACGATGCTGAAAGAAAACATCACCCTCGCCATCGAACCCATGATCAACCTCGGTAAAAAAGATGTTTATACCGAAGACGACGGCTGGACCATCCGCACCAAAGACGGAAAACCCAGTGTGCACTTCGAACACAATGTATGCGTGAAGAAAGGAAAGGCGCTGATTCTTTCAGATTATTCGGTGATTGAAGCGGCGGAAAGAGCGAATCCGGCGTTGACGAAGTAGCCTCACCCCGCCCCAAACCCAAACAACGCCTTGCGTCCTTGCTCCCTTGCGTCTTTGCGTGATACGAAGTAATGTATAGTAAGAAATAATCGCGCGAAAAACAACACCATGCAACATCCCGACCTCATCATCATAGGCGGCGGCGCCGCCGGCTGCTTCACCGCTGTTAACACTGCAGCCATGGCCCCGGGCATACGCATCCTCGTGTTGGAAAAATCCCACCGCCTGCTCTCCAAAGTAAAAGTCTCCGGTGGCGGAAGATGCAACCTCACCCACAACCTCACCAGCATCTCCGAAATGGTGAAACGTTACCCGCGCGGAGAGAAATTCCTCAAAAAAACCTTCCACCAGTTCTTTACCAATGACACCATCGCCTGGTTCGAAAGCAGGGGAGTGCCCATCAAAGCGGAAGCGGATGGAAGAATGTTCCCGGTATCGGATGACTCGCAATCTGTGATAGAAGCGCTGATGCGGGAGGCGAACAAATACAGTGTGCAGTTCCGCCTGAGTTGCGGGGTGCAATCCATCGTGAAAGATGGGGAACTGTTTGCGCTCGAAACAAGTACCGGTAAAGTATATGCGAAACACGTGGTGATCGCCTGTGGCGGCTTTTCCAAAGCGGAGCAGTTCAACTGGATAAGCGCTTTGGGGCACAGCTTCAGTTCCCCAGTTCCTTCCTTGTTTACCTTCAATATGCCAGGAAATACGATCCGCGACCTGATGGGCATCAGCATTCCGGATGCGCAGGTGAAAATCGCGGGCACAAAGCTCGTAGAGAAAGGCGCAGTACTGATTACCCACTGGGGACTGAGCGGGCCCGCCGTATTGAAACTATCGGCCTGGGGTGCCCGTGAACTGGAGCAGAAGCAATACCAGTTTTCCATACTCATCAACTGGGTACCGGATTACAACGAACAATCTTTAAAAGAGAAGTTCCGGGAATGGCGCTTCGCGCTTGCTGCGCAGAAGATCGTCAACCGTAACCCGCTGGGCCTGCCCCAGCGCTTCTGGGAATACATGCTCCTGCAATCCGATATTCATCCCGACACAAGATGGGCTGATCTTCCGGCGAAAGCGCAGAACCTGCTCATTAAGAACTGTACGGCACAGGAACACGCTGTAAAAGGAAAAACAACTTTTAAGGAAGAATTCGTTACGGCAGGAGGGATTGATCTTGCGGAGATTGATCCGAACACGATGATGAGCCGCATCATGCCTGAACTTTACTTCGCCGGAGAAATCATGGATGTGGATGGCATCACCGGAGGGTTCAATTTCCAGCACGCCTGGACCAGCGGATTCATCGCCGCGAAAGCAGTGGCCGCTTCGTTTAATGCGTTGAAAAGCAGTTAATAAGTTAAAATATTGGTGATGGTGTTTTTCTTGATTTGCAACCTGTTAACAGAACGGGTTGTTTCCCTGTAAAAACACGCATTCCACTCTTGTATTTTCACCGCTTCAGCCCCCGTTTTTTTGTAACCGGTGGCACCGCTAGTACGAAAATAAACCGTAACTTTGCCGTCCCGAATAAAAAACAATCGGGAATTTTTTATGTCAGATAATCAAATTATTAACGAAAACGCTGATCAGCAGGAGACTGTAGCCGCCGAAGCTACCTCTACAGCGACAACAAATGCACCTGCCGCTCCTACGCAGTTCGATACTGCGCACGATGATTTCGACTGGAGCATCGATAAACGCAACGTATCTTCTTACTCTCAAGACGAGAAAGAAAAATACGACAAAGTTTACGACAACACTTTCAAAGTGATCAACGACAATGAAATGGTGACCGGTATCGTAGTTGGTCTTACCAAAACTGACGTTGTGATCAACATCGGATTCAAATCCGATGGTCTGGTTTCTCTCAACGAATTCCGTGACCTTCAGGGCCTGAAAACAGGTGATGAAGTGGAAGTGATGGTGGTAGAGAAAGAAGACAGGCAAGGGCACCTCCACCTGAGCCGCAAACAAGCCCGTATCACCCGCGCCTGGGAAAGAATCGTTGAGGTGCATAAAACAGGTGAAGTGGTTACAGGTACTGTTACCAGCAAAACCAAAGGCGGCCTGATCGTGGACGTATTCGGTATGGAAACCTTCCTGCCGGGTTCTCAGATCGACGTGAAGCCCGTTACAGACTACGATCAGTTCGTAGGAAAAACAATGGAATTCAAAGTGGTGAAAGTAAACGAAGCCATCAAGAATGCCGTAGTTTCCCACAAAGCGCTGATCGAAAGCGATATCGAAGCACAACGTGCAGAGATCATGAGCAAGCTCGAAAAAGGTCAGGTACTGGAAGGTACCATCAAGAACATCACCGACTTCGGTGCGTTCATGGACCTGGGCGGACTCGACGGCCTCCTGTATATCACAGATATCAGTTGGGGACGTATCAACCACCCTTCAGAAGTACTGAAACTCGATCAGAAACTGAACGTGGTTGTACTGGATTTCGACGACGACAAAAAACGTATCTCTCTCGGCCTGAAACAACTGACCCCACACCCATGGGACGTGCTGCCTGAAGGTGTTGGCGAAGGACAGGTGGTGAAAGGTAAAGTGGTGAACATCGAAGATTATGGCGCATTCCTGGAAATCATGCCAGGTGTGGAAGGTCTGGTACACGTATCAGAAATTACATGGGCCAACTCTCCGATCAATGCGAAGGAATTCTTCAAACTGGGTGATGAATACCAGGCGAAGATCGTAACCCTCGACAAAGATGCCCGCAAAATGTCGCTGTCTATCAAACAAATGACAGAAGATCCCTGGAATACCATCGAAAACAAATTCCCGCTCGACAGCCGTCACAAAGGTGTGGTTAAAAACATCACTCCTTATGGCGTATTCGTTGAACTGGAACCCGGCATCGGCGGCATGATCCACATCAGCGACCTGAGCTGGCTGAAACGCTTCAACCACCCAACTGACTATACTAAAGTTGGCGCTGAAATCGAAGTGATCATCCTGGGTATCGACAAAGAAAACCGCAAACTGCAACTGGGTCACAAACAACTGGAAGAAGATCCATGGAACGCCCTGGAAGAATCTTTCCCTGTTGGATCCGTGCACGAAGCTACTGTGATCAAGAAAGACGACAAAGGTGCGGTAGTATCCCTGCCTTATGGTCTGGAAGGATTCGCGCCTAACCGTCACCTCAACAAGGAAGATGGTAAAACCGTAACGGCTGATGAAACATTGCCTTTCATGGTGATTGAATTCGACCGCAACGAGAAGCGCATCGTAGTAAGCCATACCCGCATTTGGGAACAAGTACAGGCCAGCGAAAAAGACGCTGCCCGTAAAGAAGCCAAAGCGGATGCTGATAAAACCAAAAAAGCGGTGAAAAACCTGCAAAGCAAGGTTGAAAAAACCACGCTTGGTGACCTCGGCGTACTTGCTGAACTGAAGAAGAAGCTGGAAGGCGGAGACGAAAACAACGGATAATTTAACCTGTTTTCAATAGTAAACGGGAACATCTGAAAAAGATGTTCCCGTTTTTTTTATGCCATCCAAAAGATTCTAATCAGTATAAGTATTGATAATTATCAAAATAAACGCTTATTCTTAATAAATAATACACTTATAGCAATAAGTAAAAACACTTACCGTTTTCAAGCCTGTTAGCGTCCATTATCCATTTTAATTCCAGGTTATGAAAAACCTTTACACCCTTTTATGCCTTTTCCTATGTATACAAATGAAAGCGCAGGTAAATGCCTATGCTAAAGTAGCTTCACTCACCGGAACCAACCGGTTGAACCTCACGCTCGTCAATGAATCTTTCGACACCTTCGAAGATGGGGAGCAGGTAATCATCATCCAGATGCAGGATAATGTGATTGGAAGCTACAGCGGGAACAATGCCAATTTTGGTCTGTTAAGCGACATCAGGCAGGCGGGGCGATTCGAACTGGCGTATATTCAATCGCATACAGAAACGGCAGGACTTCCCACCCAACTTACCCTTTCCGCCGATCTTCAATACACATATAATATCAATGGCAATTCAAGTGTGCAGGTAGTGAGTTTCCCGCGGCTCGGAGCACCCAATTATACCACGACCGGAACCATGGCGCCATTGGCCTGGAACGGTAATATCGGTGGCGTATTGGCTTTTCAGGTGTCGGGTATCCTGACCATCGCGCACAATATATCCGCTTCGGGAATGGGATTCCGGGGGGGAGCTACCAATAATGGCGGTGCAGGTGATTGTGCGCCCACTACTGGGTACCGCGTAAGCGCCAATGATGAAAATGGTAATAAAGGAGAGGGAATATATAAATCCACTTCCAACAACCATGTGGCAGGGCGCGCACGTATCCTTTCCGGTGGCGGCGGTGGCAACAGCCATAATGCCGGCGGTGGCGGTGGCGGACACATCACGGCAGGAGGAGAAGGCGGACCAGGATGGGGATGCTCAACAAGTGCCGGTGGAATGGGTGGAATTACCCTGGGAACTTATTCGCTTGCCAACCGCATTTTTATGGGCGGCGGCGGTGGCGCGGGAGAAGGGAACGACAACAACAATACCGCAGGTGGAAATGGTGGTGGTATTGTGTTGATTTCCGCAGGGAGTATCCGCACAACGGGTACAATTGCAGGCTTAGGAATCCAATCCAATGGAGCCACATCTGCCAACGTAGGGAATGATGGGGCCGGAGGAGCCGGAGCGGGTGGTACGGTGTACATAGACTGTTCTTCCTGGAGTATAGCCGCTACAGCACCACTCACCATTCAGGCCAATGGCGGGAATGGGGGGAATGTGAATTATACGGGCCAGCATGGCGGCGGCGGCGGTGGCGGGCAAGGCGCGGTCATGCTCAGTTCTGCTCCGCCCACCAATGCTACTTTACAAACACTGCCTGGTAACGGGGGATTAAATGAAACCGATGGCGTAGCGGCAGCATCGGGTGCCGGTACTTCCAATACAGGCGTACAGGTATTGATCAATGCTATCCTGCCCACACGTATACTTTATTTCGGTGGAAGGAATACCGGATCGCAACATACGCTCCACTGGATGGTGGCGGATGAAACGCCCGGTACGGAATACCAGGTGGAAAAGGCTGAGGACGGAACGAACTTTAAAATTGTGGCAAAACTGGATGGTAAAGGAACAGCAAATTACCAATGGTCGGAGCAGGCTGTATTTGAAAAAACATTCTACAGGATAAAAGTAGCCGCACCCGGCGTTCAGCCATATTATACTAATACTGTTTTATTGCGGATGGGCAACGCCAATTCCAACGAGATGGTGCTTCAGCCCAATCCAGCTGTGGGATTCACGGCGGCCATGCTTAAAACAGAAAAACCAGGCGTGGTGCAACTGAGCCTTGTGGACCTGTCGGGCCGCAGACTGAAACAATGGAATGAGCGTGCGGTTGCGGGAAACAATACATGGATCATTGCTTTGGACCAATATCCGCCGGGTATTTACCTGCTGAAAGCCTGGGATGGCGCGACAATGCGTACTTCCAAGCTGGTGATCGGTAAATAACGGTCAGATCGTATTCAGCAGCAGTTGGTTGAAGTTAGAGAGCGCGGCTATTTTAAGGTCCGCTGCCGCCCACCTGGCCATCTGCTGTTGGTGTTGCGCGGGCACAACCACGCACTTCATTTTGGCCGCTTTGGCGGCGATCATGCCATTGAAGGAATCCTCAAAGCACAAACACTGTGTGGGTGCCACGCCGAGTGCATTGGCACAGTTCAGGTACACTTCAGGGTGCGGTTTGCCATAAGCCAGGTCACCCGCGGAAGTGATGGCATCAAAAGCATTTTCAATACCCAGGAAACGGATCACGTTTTCAATCATGTACATGGGGGAGGAAGATGCCAGTCCGATACGGAAGTTTCGTTCCTTGAAGAAGCGCAGGATGTATTCCACGCCCGGCATGGCCTTCCCTTTTTCATGCACTTTTTCGATCACGAGTTCCACGATCTCTTTTTCAGCGGATGGAATATTTTCCAGGGGAAGATTATAGGTCCTGAACCACCAGTCCAGGAATTCGCGGGTACGCAACCCCGTTGTTTTTTCGTATTCTTCCAGCGAGAGTTTAATCCCGTATTTACCCAGTAGTACATCGGCCGCTTCTTTCCAGAGTGGCTCGGAATCTACCAGCAATCCATCCATATCGAAAATCACCGCAGCTTGCATAAGGGACAGTTTCAGAAAAGGGGAAAAGGAATAGTTATTTCGTGATGCCGAACAGCGCCTTCAGTTCAGTGGCATCATCGGGTTTCATTTTACCCCCGAGTATCAGGCGGATCTGGCGGCGGCGGAGCGCGCCTTCAAACAACTTCCTTTCTTCGTCTGTTTCCACCACAAGTTGGGGCACAGGGCGCGGCTTGCGGTTGGGGTCCAGCGCCACGAAAGTATAATAGGCCTCGTTACTCTTGTATTTGTACTGGTGGGTATGGTCCTCACCCCATACATTCAGGTGTACCTCCATAGATGAATTGAAAGCACGGGTAACTTTCGCTTCAATGTGCACCACATTACCGAGTTTAATGGGTGCCTCAAAGGAAATATTGTCAACGGACGCTGTTACCACCGGTGCATTGCAATGTTTACCCGCAGCCAATGCGGCCGCAATGTCCATCCAATACATCAATCTGCCACCCATCAGGTTACCAAAAACATTGGTATCGTTCGGAAGCACGAGTTCCGTCATGATAATAGCCGAATCGCTGACTTTTTTCGCTTTGATATCCATTCCGCTTAAAATTTTTGCGAAGATAGTGCCTTTTCCGCCAGCCGGTGCAGGTAAATGGGCGCATGGTGATTTTCTATTTCACACCACCGTGTTCATACGCCCGGAACCTGTGCTTTTTCTACTTCAAAACATCGTCTTTGGCATACAATCGATTGCGGTAAGTTTTTCGAGCCCGTACGTTAAAAAACGGTGCGCAGTCAGGTGCAGATACTGTACTTTTGCGCTCTGTTAAATCAGCCTGTATGAATCAACACCCTGCATTATCATTCGATAATACAGCCAATGCATTTGCGTATAAATCTGACAAGGATCTGAAAAAAGCGCATTTTCTCTTTTCCGGTATGGGCATCGCGCCACTGGTGAAGATCGGTACACGTCTTACGCCATGGGCCATAAAATCCGGACTTCCCGTCAAAGGAATCATCAGGAATACCATCTTCGAACAATTCGTGGGTGGTGAAACACTGGAGCAAACCGCCAAAGTCGCGGATAAACTTGGTGCCTACCACGTGCAGGTGATCCTGGATTACGGAGTAGAAGGAGGTGAAGACGGAGAACATGGATTTGACCATGCCACCGATGAATTCATCCGGGTGATCAACTACGCCAGTACACAAAAGAATATTCCCCTCATGAGCATTAAGGTGACCGGCTTCGCCAGGTTCGCCCTGCTCGAAAAGCTGGATGCCGCCTCCGGCGATAAAAGCGGTTTTGAAGGAACGGTGCATACAGAGGCGCTTACGCCAGAAGAAAAAGAAGAATGGAGCAGGGTAGTGGCGCGCATGCAAAGGATATGCGCCGCCGCTGCTGAAAAAGGGGTGGGCGTACTGGTGGATGCAGAAGAATCATGGATACAGGACCCTGTAGATGCGCTCACCATGAAGATGATGGCATTGTTCAATACACAAAAGGTAGTGGTGTATAATACGATTCAGTTGTACCGCCACGACAGGCTGCAGTTCCTCAAAGACAGTCACCATATAGCAAAAGGCAGGAACTTCCTGCTGGGCGCGAAAATCGTACGCGGCGCTTACATGGAAAAGGAACGGAAACGCGCCGCTGAAATGGGCTATGCTTCTCCCATTCAACCCAGTAAAGACGCCAGCGACCGGGATTATAACCTCGCGCTTGAATATGCCATCGCGCACCTCGAAGAGATCGGACTCATCGTGGCCTCTCACAACGAATACAGCAACTTATACGCGACTCAACTGCTGAAGCAGAAGGGATTGCCGATGGACCATCCCCATATTCATTTTTCCCAGTTGTATGGGATGAGCGATAACATTACGTTTAACCTTGCGGAAGCGGGTTGTCCGGTGAGCAAATACCTGCCCTTCGGTCCCATCGAAGATGTGATCCCTTACCTGATGCGCAGGGCGCAGGAAAACAGTTCCGTATCCGGGCAAACCGGCCGGGAGCTGGGCCTGATCAAAAAAGAACTGCAAAGGAGAAAATCAGCCAAATAGGTATGCGATATCTTCTTCCGTGAGTTTTTTGATGAAGCCGGAATCTTCACTGATCAGTTCTTCAGAAAGTGATTTCTTCCTTTCCTGGAGGTGCAGTATTTTTTCTTCCACGGAATCGCGGCAGATCATTTTGTAGGCGAATACTTTTTGTTGTTGCCCGATGCGGTGCGTCCGGTCGATGGCCTGTTGCTCTGCGGCGGGGTTCCACCAGGGATCCACGAGGTATACGTAATCGGCCGCGGTAAGTGTAAGCCCCACACCACCCGCCTTTAAAGAGATCAGGAATACCGGGTGGTCATTGGTTTCCTGAAACTGTTTCACCAGCAGTTGCCGGTGTTCCGCCTTCGTTTGTCCATCCAGGTAGAGGAACGGGATGCTCTGTTCTTCCAGTTTCTGTGCAATCAGCTTCAGCATTCCCGTGAACTGGGAGAATACGAGGGCCTTATGTCCTTCGCCGATTTCGTTGAGGGAACGAAGCAACTCTTCCATTTTTACCGGCGTATCGGTAATGTCTTCATAGCCCGGAACCAATTGCGGCGCGTTGCATACCTGTCTCAATCTTGTAAGGCCCTCAAGGATGTACACCGTGTTGGAGCCGATGCCTTCTTCTTTTACTTTTCCCAACAAGGTGTCCCTGTATTGTTCCTTAACGGTATCGTATATGCGTTTTTGGGATTCGGTCATTTCGCACCATTGGATGATCTCTGTTTTGGCCGGAAGATCAGTAGCTACCTGCTCTTTTGTCCTGCGCAGCAGGAAAGGATGAATCAGTTTGCGGAGTTCGGCGGTACGTCCTGCATCCCCGAACTTGTCGATCGGTTGAACGAACAGGTCGCGGAACGCGGCTTTGTTGCCGAGTAGTCCCGGGTTGATGAACTGCATCTGGGTGTAGAGATCCATCGTATTGTTCTGGATCGGTGTACCACTCAGGATAATACGGTTCCGCGCATTCAATTGTAATACGGCCCTTGCCGTGAGGGAGTCGGGATTTTTTATTACGTGACTTTCATCCAGGAACACATACCCGAAACCATGCTGCATGAACTTCGCGATGTCAGATCTGATGGTGCCGTAACTCGTAATGACGATGCCGTGTTCTTCCGATTCTATGGTGGAAAAACGCCTGTCTGCACCGTGATAAATGGTGTAAGGAACATCTGGCGTAAACTTTTTAAGTTCGGCTTCCCAGTTGTACATCAGTGATGTTGGGCATACCACCAGGTGTTTTTCGCCCGGATATTTTTTCAATAAGAAACGGAGAAAGCTGATGGTTTGCAGTGTTTTACCCAATCCCATATCGTCGGCGAGGCAGCCGCCCCATTGCGCTTCGTCGAGCAGGCAAAACCATTCGAAGCCGGCCTTCTGGTAGTCGCGCAGGTTGGCTTTTACTTCGGCCGGAACCTGGAACACGGTACCCGGTTGTTGTTGGTGTTGCTGCCATTTTACCGAAAAATCTTTTTTCAGAATGGGTTTTTCTCCCGCTTCCGTTCCGAGGTAATGATCGATCAGGTTCCAGTGTTTATCGGAGAGACGAAGCGTGTTTTTATCCACGGTGCCAAGCCGGAGCAGGGTCTCATATTGCCTGTTCCATTCTTCCGGTATAATACCGAGGGAGCCATCTTTCAAGAGAATGAACGGCTGGTGGAACTGCATGGCTTTTTTGATATCTGGCAACTGGGCTTTTTCCGGGCCGTACATCACTTCGAATTGCAGATCGATATACCCCTGCTCTTTCGTATTTCTTTTGATGGCAAGTGTGGGGAAATTTTGGTTGTACCTGAAATGCTTCAGGGTTTCCATGCCCATTACCGGGATATTGTGCTCAGAAAGTTTCCGGTAGAATTTGATGAACCACTGGCTTTTCTCCGCTTCAGCGAAAGGCAGGTAACAATAGTCGGCCGGTTGTGTCCTGAAACGCGGACTGGTAGCGCGGATCATGTCGCGCACCTGCTTTTCCGATTCCTGGTGCCTTTTGATGGTAATCCGTTCGAGTGCGGTATCGATGACCGTCTCCGTATTAAAATCATCATCAATCAGGTGTTCCTCATACTGCCATTGAAGCCTGATCATGAGGAAACTGCCGTTCAGTTCACTTAATCTTACCAGGCATTCAGGCGGAGAGGAAAGTTCTTTTTTCACCAGCAGGACTTCCAGGTTCACCGGGTATTTTTCTTTTAAGGGAAGGATATTTTCACGGATGAATTTTTCCTCCGGCACGGTACCCTGGTCGATATAACCACCATATTCAAAAGGGCGAAGCGCTTCCACATCGGGAAGGTTCAGCAGGAAGAACTCGTTCCGGTGGCGCAGCAGGAAGCCATATTGCTTGAAATCGCTGCACAACTGACTTTGTCCGTTGATATCTATATAGGCCAGTAACCTCAGTTTCCCCGATGGCGTGCGCAGCAGTTGAAAATGCAGTTTGGGTGTGTAGGCGCTGATGGCGGCTTTTTTGATCTCGGCAGTGGTGCTCAGTAAAGGGTCGATATAAGTATAGAACCAGTGCAGCATGCCGGCGAAAGGTTTAAGCTGCTGGAACTGGTTGTAGAAAAAGGTAAGCAGGTTTTTAGCGGTGAGCACCTCCGTGGATTCACTGTCCGTATCCTTGTTTTTTTCCCGGAACCAGGCTGTTTGTTCCTGTAATGCCTGTTTGGTACACCGGAAAAGAATGGTTCTTATTTCCTTGGGAACCATATTGAATTTCAGCAGGGAAGATTCGTTCAGCAACGGGAAACGGGTGAGCCTTTTACCTTGTTTATCTTCCACGAGCAGGATGCCATCCAATAGAAAGGGTAGATTTCCTTCGGCGGTAAGATCGATCAGTAAGCCCGGTTCTCCTTTTTGTTTTTTCGCGTCGCCTGCACCGGTTGTGATCACAATGGTTTTTCTGGAAGTAGCCATGCGGCAAAAATAGGTATTGCGGGTATTAATGACGGCTTTCCGGGTAAACACGCCAGGAAAAAAACTTTTGGAGGCACTAGGCATTTTGTTTTTCCCCATCGTTTCATAAAAGGGGATGCCAACATTCCTTTACAATATGACCAGTAACCGACTTACCATACTGCTTTCAAAATACGCTGACAATAAT
>CAMLRX010000010.1 GCA_946482545.1 uncultured Flavihumibacter sp.
GAAGGACAGGGTGTTTATGGCAACGAAATATTCAGGAACTGGAACAAAGGAACCTTCACCCAATTCAATTTTGGCGCGTACCAATTGGGGCGCTGGAACGGCGTAGGTACTTCCAACTGGGAGCCTATCCTGCATACCGGCCGCGCCAACAATGTGCTGAACTCCACCTACTATATAGAAGACGGAAGTTATTTCAGGTTCAGGAACATTCAACTGGGCTATAGTTTCAGCACGGCTGCATTGGAAAAACTGCACATGAAATCGCTGCGCGTGTTCCTCAATGCGCAGAACCTGAAAACTTTCAAGAACAATACAGGGTACACACCGGAATTCGGGGGCAGCTCCACGCAGTTCGGTGTTGACAACGGATCCTATCCGTTGCCGGCCATCTATTCCTTTGGCGTAAACCTGAATTTCTAATCAACAAAACGATACTTCCATGAAAAATATATTGAGGATAAGCTTCAGCATCTCGTTCGCCGCCATGGCCATGCTGCTGTTGCCGGGATGTAAGAAATTCCTGGAAAGGGAACCACTGGGCAGGTACACGCTGGACGACCTGGGCGCGAGTTCTATTGAATCGCAGGTGTTCGCCATGTATGCCGGGTTAAGAACCGAAGGCATGTCGGGCATTAAGTTCATCGCCGTACACAGCATTCGTTCCGATGATGCCGATAAGGGAAGTATTCCCAGCGATAACCTCGCGGCGGAAACCTTCTTCGATGAATTCAACTACACCAAAGATTTCTGGCTGCTCAACGATTACTGGGGCGATCACTACCGGCTCATCAAACTCACCAACGATGTGATTGATGCCGTGGAAAAACTCGATAACCCCAATGCGGCGGAAATCGTCAACAGGGCAGAAGCCAAGTTCCTCCGCGCCTATGCTTATTTCAACCTGGTGCGCGCCTTCGGACAGGTACCCAAAATTGATTTCCTGGTAGAGAACGTGGAAGATGGGAACAAACCGAAAGCAACGGTAGATGAGATCTATGCACTGATAGATGCTGATTTGCAGGAAGCCGCAGCTAACCTGCCTCCATCCTGGGAACCCCGTTTTATCGGCAGAACTACCAAATGGGCTGCCAAAGCTTTGCAGGCGAAAACCTTTATTACCAGGAGCAACTGGTCTGGCGCACTCGCGGCCGCCAAAGAAGTGATCGGCTCCAATGCTTATTCCCTGCATACACCTTATGTGCAGTTGTTTTCAGAAACAGGGGAGAACAGCGCTGAATCTATCTTTGAAATTCAGGCTTTCTATTCCGCCACACAGGACTTTGGTATCCAGTATGCCGAAGTACAGGGCGTGCGCGGTTCCGGCGTATGGGACCTCGGTTTCGGATGGAATACCCCCACACAGGATCTGGCTGATGCTTTTGAACCCAATGATCCCAGGAAGAATGCCACCATCATGCCCAACAATTCACCCGATCCTTATGGCGTGAATGGGGTGATCACTTCCCAAAGCCAGTTCAATAAATTGTATTATAACAGGAAAACCTATACGAACCCCAACGTCCGCAATACGATTGGTGGCGGAAACCCCCGCAAGGGCCGCTGGATGAACCTCCGCGTGATCCGTTACGCCGATGTACTGCTCTGGGCTGCTGAAGCGGCCAACGAACTGGGGGGCACACAAAACGTGACCGATGCGCTCGCCTGGCTTGAACTGGTACGGAACCGCGCAAGGCAAGGCGCACCAGCAGGCACGTTGCCCGCAGTAACCACTACGGATAAAGACCAACTCAGGGCGGCCATCCGCCATGAAAGAAGGGTGGAGTTCGGGATGGAAAACGAACGTTTCTACGACCTCGTCCGCTGGGGAACTGCGCAGGAGGTATTCAACGCGCTCGGGAAAAATTACCAGCCCCGAAACAGGTACCTGCCCATTCCGCAGCCTGAAATTGATAAGTCCAACGGTGTGCTCATTCAGAACCCGGATTACCAGTAAGTATTTTCTTACGCATTAAAATGAAGTGTTATGAACCGAAATAAAATCGCGCTTTGTAAAATATTGGCGCTGGCGCTCATCCTCGTCGCCGTGTTGCCTTCCTGCCAGAAAATGTACCGTCCCCCATTGGTGATCATCCCCGATGATACGGCCAAACTGAATGGTCCGCTCCAAAGGATGTTCTGGTTCGAGGAAAGTCCGATAGACAGTATTTATTATGAAAAAGGCGTCGCCTCCAATGTTACGTATGTGGATGGCATCAATGGCAAAGCCTATAAAGGCGCCTCCAATGCCATGATCGTATTGCCGGGTGGCGGTCCCAAAGTGTCTACCATGACGAGCTTTACGGTTTCTTTCTGGATCAATACCAACAAACATACCGGTGGGGCACAAACGGTGTTTGTACTGGGCAGGAACTCCGATTTCTGGGGCAACCTGTTCTGTATGATCGAAGGGAACGGCGATGCGAACGACAACTCCATGCTGGTGAAGTTTCACTTCGCCGGAAACTGGGTGGAGTTTACAGGATCAGGCTCCAATCCTGCGCGTATTCCCGATATGTATGGCAAGTGGAAACACCTTGCTTTCCGGTACGATGAAACCACCTCTAAATTTTCGGCTTTTGTGGATGGGGTGAAATACACTTTGTCGCCCGCCGTGGAAGACAGGGTAAGAAATGGTGCGCCACTGGGCAAACTGGCCTTTGTGGATCCATCCAAACTGGTGATCGGCGGCTTCCAGCAGCATGCCGGCGTATTCAGCAACTCACCTGACAGTTGGATGCAACGTTATACCGGTATGCTCGACCAGTTGAGGATTTATACCACACCCATCAGTGATGCGGAGATAGCGGCGCTTTTTACCAACAAAAGATAAAACACCAATGTGCATGGCGGTGCGGTGCCACAAACACTGCACCGCCATTTTCATGCTAAAGCATTATGAAAAGAAGTGTTGCCTCTGTGCTTATAGTTATTGTGATTACACTGCTTGCCTGCGGAAAGAAGGAAAGCGGTGGCACCACTACTTATTTCGATTACCGTTCGGCTACGATTAATGGGTTGGGCAACGGAACCGTTTTTAACAATACCTCGCTTACCCCTGAAATCAGGATCGCCTTTTCGGCTCCGGTGGCCGTTGCCTCGCTGCCCACGGGCATTGTATTGACGACTTCAACCAACCAGTCTTTGGCCATTGACTTTGTGTCGTCAGGCCCGGGGGATGTGGTGACCGTAAAGCCTGAACAACCATTGCTTCCTTTTACACGCTACACATTGTCCGTGACCAATGCGCTGAAAGGAACCGCGGGTGCATTGCTGCGGAATCCCGTTTCACTTCAGTTGGGAACGGGCATTGATTCTTCGGATAAATTCCCGCGCATCACCTCAAACCAGTTGCTCACCCTCGTACAACAGCAGACTTTCAAATATTTCTGGGATTTCGGACACCCGGTTTCGGGCATGGCCAGAGAAAGAAACACTTCCGGCGATCTGGTTACTTCCGGCGGTTCCGGCTTCGGTGCCATGGCCATTATTACCGGCGTGAGCCGGGGTTTTATTACCCGCCAACAGGGTGTGGAAAGACTACAGAAGATGGTGGGCTTCCTCAAAAATACCGTGGTAAAATACCACGGTGCATTTCCGCACTGGATCAACGGAAACTCTGGCGCCACCATTCCTTTCAGTACGAAAGATGACGGCGCCGATCTGGTGGAGACTGCATTGCTGATGCAGGGATTACTGACCGCCCGCCAGTTTTTTAACGGAGCCGACGCGGGTGAAACCACGCTCAGGAACGATATCAACACCATCTGGAACGGGATCGAATGGAATTGGTTCAGAAAGAACAATGAAGACGTGCTGTACTGGCATTGGAGTCCCAACTTCGCCTGGGAGATGAACCTGCCCATCAAAGGATGGAACGAATCATTGATCGTATATGCACTGGCTGCCGCTTCCGCTACGCATACCATTCCAAAATCGGTGTACGATGCGGGCTGGGCCGGGAACGGTAGTATGCGGAACGGACAAACTTACTTTGGAACGCAACTGCCCCTTGGGCCCGCATGGGGAGGCCCCTTGTTCTTCTCCCACTATTCATTCCTGGGGATCAATCCGAACGGGTTGAGTGATGCATACGCACAGTACGATACACAAAATGTCCGCCACGCAAGGATCAATTACAACTACTGTATTTCCAATCCAAAAAATTATTACGGGTACAGCACCGATTGCTGGGGACTTACGGCCAGCGATATCCCTTCAGGTTATTCCGCGAGCTCACCCACCAACGACCTGGGCGTGATCGCACCCACCGCTGCACTGGCTTCTTTTCCTTATACGCCTGAAGCATCGATGAAGGCGCTTGAGTTTTTCTACTATAAACTCGGAGATAAACTCTGGAAAGAATATGGTTTTGTGGATGCCTTCTCGCTTAACGAACCCTGGTTCGCCAACTCGTTCCTGGCCATCGACCAGGGCCCGATTATCATCATGATCGAAAATTACCGGACAGGATTGCTGTGGGACCTTTTCATGAGTGCACCTGAAGTAAAAGCAGGATTGAAAAAACTAGGTTTCTCAGCACCAGGCCTCTGAATAAAACATACGACATGAAATATATTTATCGCGTTACTTTTCTTGTATTACTTGCCGCGTTTTTTCAACCAGCCATTGCCCAGAAAAAACGAAAACAGCAGGAGAAAACCACGGTATTTGATCCGGCCAAAAGGCCTATGGAACTTTCCGACTCCGCACTCTTCGACCTGGTACAACGCCAGACCTTTTCCTATTTCTGGGACTTTGCGCATCCCGTGAGCGGCATGGCCCGGGAACGCAGCAACGTTGCCTTTAATTATGGCGGTGAAGTGGTAACGATTGGCGGAACAGGCTTCGGCGTGATGGCCATTATTGTAGCGGCAGAAAGGAACTGGATTTCCCGAGATACTGCTGCAAAGCACCTTTTAAAAATGGTGAAATTCCTGGCCAAAGCCGACGCATACCACGGTGTTTTCCCCCACTGGCTCAACGGGGAAACCGGGAAAACGATCCCGTTCAGCAGAAAAGATGACGGCGCCGACCTGGTGGAATCTTCCTTCCTTTTCCAGGGACTCTTGTGTGTGCGGCAGTATTTTAACGGAGAGAACCCTGTGGAAAGAGAACTCCGCAACAGGATCAACGGACTATGGAACGAGGTGGAATGGAACTGGTTTACCCGCGACGGGCAGGACGTACTGTACTGGCACTGGAGTCCCAACAACGGATGGGCAATGGATTTCGCGGTGCGTGGTTTTAATGAAGCGCTGATCATGTATGTACTGGCGGCTTCATCGGAAAGATATCCCGTCAGCAGTTCGGTTTACCACAAGGGCTGGGCGCAGAGTAATTTCTTTAAAAACGGAAAGGAGTTTTATGGCATCAACCTGCCGCTGGGCTTCGATTACGGCGGTCCGCTCTTCTTCTCCCATTATTCTTTCCTGGGCCTTGATCCGCGTGGGTTGAAGGATCGCTACGCCGACTATTGGGAACAAAACCGCAACCATACACTTATTAACCGCGAACATTGTGTGCGTAACCCGAAAGGGTTTAAAGGGTATGGCCCGCAGGCATGGGGGCTCACGGCAAGTGATACATACAATGGCTACAACGCGCACTCTCCCGACAACGACCACGGCACCATCACGCCCACCGCGGCATTATCGGCTTTCCCTTATACCCCCGAATTTTCAATGGAAGCCATGAAGCATTTCTATTTTAAGATGGGCGATAAGATATGGAGCAAATACGGGTTCACCGACGCATTCAACGAAACACAGAACTGGTATGCTTCTTCACATCTTGCCATTGATCAGGGTCCTATCATTGTGATGATGGAGAACTACCGCTCCGGTTTGTTGTGGCAACTTTTCATGAGTTGTCCTGAAGTAAAAACGGGATTGAAAAAGCTGGGATTTGAAAGTCCGTGGCTGAAGTAGTCAAACGTTGGAACCCTCATGTTCCGGCCATAAAATGTATCTTGTTCCTGCTATTGCACTGATTTAAACTGTTTGCACATCATGAAAAATTTCATTGCTAAAAAAATCTTACCTGCCGTTTTACTTTTACTGATTGGAACAGGCGCTTTCGCGCAGAACGCTCCTTTCAGGAACGAGATTCTTCAATACAAAAAAATCGACAGCATCCAGGCCGTTCCGGCTAACCCCATCGTGTTCATCGGCAGCTCTTCGTTCCGGCTCTGGAAAAACCTGCCCGGCGCGTTCCCAGGATACCCGATAGTGAACCGTGGTTTCGGCGGATCGGCCATTCCTCACGTGGACAGGTATGCGGAGGATATTCTTTTTCCATACAAACCCGCGCAGATCGTATTTTATTGTGGAGAAAATGATCTTACAGAGAAAGGAGTTACCGGCGATTCCGTGTACTACCGCTTCAGAAACTTATTTCAGAAAATCAGGGAAAGATTACCTGATGTGCCATTCGTATTCGTGGCCCTGAAACCCAGTCCCAGCAGGGAAGCCCTGATGCCCCAGGTTAAACGTGCCAACGGATTGATCGCTATGTTCCTTTCCGAACAACCGAATACAGCCTTCATAGATGTATTCTCTAAAATGATCAACAGTGAAGGGAAGCCGATGCGCAACCTTTTTGGGCCTGATATGCTGCACATGAATAGCGACGGCTACCAGATCTGGAAGGAAATGCTTGAACCTGTACTCCTGAAATGAACGGGCAATTAAAAACACTTTATCAACACAGATAAAAACTAAAGACATGCAGATGAAAAGAATGATGCTCCCGGCGTTGCTGATAATGGGTACTGTTGCAATGGCCCAGCAGCCGAAGACCAATCCTGCGCAGGCGCGTATGAATACCTTCGTGCAGGCGCTGATGCAGAAGATGACCCTGGAAGAAAAAATCGGTCAGCTCAACCTGCCTTCTATTGGATTTGATGTAACGGGTCCAGTGGTGAGCCAGGGCGTGGAGGAAAAGATCAAAAAAGGTTTGGTGGGCGGTGTATTCAACACGTTCACGCCTGTTGCCGTCCGGAAACTTCAGGAGATGGCGGTTACACAAACCCGATTGAAAATACCGCTCCTGTTTGGTTACGATGTGATCCACGGGCACAGAACAATTTTCCCGATTCCGCTTGGTTTATCGGCAAGCTGGGATACCGCAATGATCAGGCTTACCGCACGTGCCGCCGCGGAAGAAGCCAGTGCCGATGGCCTGAACTGGACTTTCTCTCCCATGGTAGACATTGCGCGCGACCCCCGCTGGGGCCGCGTAAGTGAAGGCGCGGGTGAAGACCCGTTCCTCGGTTCCCAGATCGCAAAGGCCATGGTGAAAGGCTACCAGGGCGACGACCTGAAAAAAGACAATACCATCCTGGCCTGTGTGAAGCACTTCGCCCTCTATGGCGCTTCCGAAGCGGGACGCGATTACAATACGACGGACATGAGCCGCATCAGGATGTACAATGAATACTTCCCACCTTATAAAGCCGCGATAGACGCGGGCGTGGCCACAGTGATGAGTTCGTTCAACGAAGTGGATGGCGTGCCGGCCTCCGCCAGCAAATGGCTGATGACCGATGTGCTCCGCAAACAATGGGGCTTCAAAGGGTTTGTGGTGACCGATTATACCGCCATCAACGAAATGATTGCGCATGGCATCGGAGACGGAAAAGAAGTGGCCCGTCGTGCCATCAAAGCACCCGTGGAAATGGATATGGTGGGCGAACTGTTCATCCAGAAACTGCCTGAACTGGTAAAAGAAGGAAAAGTATCCGTAGCTGAAATTGACAACGCCTGCCGGCTGATACTGGAAGCCAAGTATAAACTGGGATTGTTTGAAGATCCCTATAAATATGTAAGTGAGGAAAGGAACAGGCGCGAGATCATGAATGATCAGAAGAAAATGCTCGCGAAAGAAGCGGCCATCAAAAGTATGGTGCTCCTGAAGAATGAGAACAATGTTTTACCCCTGAGCGCCGAGAAAAAAATCGCCTTCATCGGACCGTTGGTAAAGAATCAGCGCGACCTGATCGGCAACTGGAGTGGCGCTGGCGATTACAAACAGGCCGTGAGCGTATGGCAGGCATTGGAAAGAAAGATCACCGCCGCGCCATTCTACTATGCGAAGGGCTGTAACCTGGTGGATGATGAAGCGCTGAAGAATAAACTGAATCCGCACGGCGCCATGCTGGAGGCTGATGCACAATCGCCGGAAGCGCTGATCAGGGAAGCCGTGGAAACCGCGAACAAATCAGATGTGGTGGTGGCCTTCCTGGGCGAGCCCTTCGGGATGAGCGGGGAAGCAGCCAGCCGCAGCGATATTGGTCTGTTGCCCAACCAGCAACGTTTGCTGAAGGCATTGAAAGAAACGGGTAAGCCCATCGTGCTCGTATTGATGAATGGTCGTCCGCTCACACTGAGTTGGGAAGATGAAAACATGAGTGGCATCCTGGAAACCTGGTATGGCGGAACGATGGCGGGGCCTGCTATTGCAGAGGTGTTGTACGGCGAAGCGAACCCGTCAGGTAAACTGAGCATGACCTTTCCCCGGAACGTAGGGCAAATCCCTTTGTACTACAACCACAAAAATACCGGTCGCCCACTGGACGAAAACCAGAAGTATACCAGCAAATACCTCGATGTTTCCAACGAACCTCTCTATCCCTTCGGACATGGACTCAGCTATACCAGCTTTTCTTATGGCGACATCATGCTCAGTGGAAAAACCCTCGGTGTAACCGGTAAACTCACCGCTACTGTTACCGTTACAAACACCGGGAAATACAAGGGAGAAGAAACGGTACAACTATATGTGCGCGACCTGGTGGGCTCCGTAACACGTCCCGTAAAAGAATTGAAGGGCTTCAGTAAGGTAACCCTTGCGCCGGGAGAATCGAAGAAACTAACCTTCACGATTACCCCCAACGACCTGAAGTTCTACAACGGCGACCTGCAACTGGTGAATGAACCCGGGGAATACCACGTGTTCATTGGCGGTTCCAGCGCCACATCTAACAAAGCAACTTTTACGCTTAGATAAAAAGCATCCCGGCCGGAAACGAGCCGGGATTTTTATTTATATCCCGTTAAAAAAACATCTTATGAACAGGAAAAAAACGGTGTTAATGGTATTCATGATCCTCGGTGCATTCGTAAACAGCTTTGCCCAGGATTTTTCCCTTTATCAGAAGCAATGGCATATCTCCGGTAACGATACCCTTCCCTATCGGTTATTACTACCCGAAAACTTCGACCCTTCAAAATCATACCCGCTGGTCTTTTTCATGCACGGCGCCGGGGAACGCGGCAATAACAATGAGGCACAGCTTACCCACGGCGGAAAATTGTTCATCAGGGAAGATGTCCGCCGGGATTATCCGGCGATCGTGGTGTTCCCGCAATGTCCGCGCACCAGTTATTGGAGCAACGTGAACATCCAACTGGATACGGCCGGAAAAAGAGTATTCGTTTTCAAAGCCGGCGGTGAACCCGCTCTGGCCATGAAAATGGCGCAGGAACTACTTTTCCAGATACTAAAGGAATATAAAATAAAAAATGACCAGGTATATGTTGCCGGTTTGAGCATGGGCGGCATGGGAACCTTCGAAATGGTGTACCGGAACCCGCACCTCTTCGCCGCCGCCATCCCGATCTGCGGAGGCTCCGATCCCGGGATCGCGCCCCTGGTCAAAAACGTGGACTGGTGGATTTTCCACGGCGCTAAAGATGATATCGTTCCTCCCGTAAATTCCGATATCATGGTCGAGGCCCTGAAAAAAGCAGGAGCTTCCGTGAAGTACACCCTCTACCCCGAAGCCAACCACAACAGCTGGGACCCCACCTTTGCCGAAAAGGACCTGCTGCCCTGGCTCTTCTCCCGGAGAAAGAAAGATAACGCCAGGTAATTGATGCTGGATATTATATTTGCCTCAAGAAGAAATTTTGAATGTTGGGTGTTGAATTGGTGCTGCTGAACTTTACAGGAAAAATGAAGTGGATTACACCATTCATTTTTCCTCCGTGACGAACTTTCAGCGTTCCAAACGTTGCGCCTTTGCGTTGCGAGGAACGAAGCAATTGCGAGAAAATAACCCAATACTCAAAATCCTTTTCCTCAGCAATTCACCATAAAAACAGCGCCTTGCGTCCTTGCTCCTTTGCGGGCTTTGCGTGAAACGAAGCAGGAAGCCGCGAGGAACAAAGCAGAAACAACCAACCATGCTCGAAAACATAGATGCCATCGTATTCGACCTCGGAGGCGTACTCCTCAACCTCGATTTCGGAAAAACCGAACAGGCCTTCGTCAACGCGGGACTCAACAACTTCAAACAATACTTTGCCCTCGGTCACGCCGATGCTATCTTCCGTGATTACGAAACCGGCGCGATCACCGATGAACAATTCGTGGAAGGCATGGTAAAATTAACCAACGGAAAACTGACGCCAGAAACCGCGGTTGCCGCCTGGAATGCCATGCTGCTTGATTTTCCCGCGGAAAGAGTAGAACTGCTTGAAAAACTCTCCCGCCACAAAAGAATCTTCCTCTACAGCAATACCAACGCCATTCACCACGCTTTTTTCATCGCCGCCTTCCACGAAGTGTACGGCAAAAGCATGGATGGGCTCTTCGAAAAAGCTTATTATTCCCACCTGATAGGGCATAGAAAGCCCGATACCAGTGGATTTGAATACATTGCTGCAGATGTTTCCCTTGATCCGGAACGTACTTTATTCATTGACGATGCGGCCGTGAATGTGGAAGGAGCCCGCAAAGCGGGATGGCAGGCCTATTGGCTGCAGCCGGAAGATACGGTGAACAGGTTGTTTGACCCGCTTATTTCTTGATTTCCTCAAATTCTATATAGTCGCCTACCACATTTTTATTGCGGGTGGCCTGCTCCTGTTGCTGGCGGTACTGGTCCTGCTGCTGTTGCTGTGCACGGAATTGCTCGTTCATTTTAGACTGCACATCACGAAACTGCCGGCGCACATTTCGGGTGGTGCGGTAAACCGGTAACACGAATCCATAAATGAATTTGTATAAAAAGTAAAGGCCGATGGCCCAGAGTACTATTTTCAAAAACATGCCACGAAGGTAAGTATTTCTCCGTTTTAAGCCGGGCCGCCGCAGCTTCTAAGAGAATTTTAACGTACCCGGTGGCGCCGTTGAGGAAATGAATTTTTTTTCAAAAAAAAACATACATTTGCACTCGGAATATGAAACTGAAGAAGGGAACGAGCGCCGTTCCCTTCTTTATTTCCTACCAGTGGACAAACGGACGGTTTTTTATGGCAAACGAAGTACAGATTCAGGCAATTGAACAGATGGTGACGCAACTCCTGGCAGAAGACCCGGATTGCTTTCTCGTGGAAATCCGCATCAAACCCACCAATAATGTGAAGGTTTTCCTGGATGCCGACTCAGGCATTTCCATCGCAAAATGTGTTACCTACAACAGGGCGCTCTACAAAATGATGGAAGAATCCGCACTCTATCCCGATGGCGATTTTTCCCTGGAAGTGTCCTCTCCGGGATTGAGTGAGCCGTTGAAGTTGCTCCGTCAATACAGGAAAAATATCGGGCGAAACGTGGAAGTGGTGCTGAAAGATGGTACACAGAAGGAAGGAAAACTCACGGAAGTAACCGAAGAAGGGATCGTGGTGGAAGAGGAAAAAGGAAAAAACAAGAAAAAAGAAGTGGTGAGCCACGCGCTCCTTTTCGAGCATATCAAACAAACAAAAATTCAAATCGTGTTCTAATACACTGGTTCTAAATGTAAAGTGCTATGGCAAGTATTAACCTGATCGAAGCATTCCAGGATTTTAAAGAGGCGGAAAACATCGACCGCCCTACGATGATGAAAGTGGTGGAGGATGTGTTCAAAACGCTGCTCCGGAAGAAGTATGGCAGTGACGAGAACTTTGACGTGATCGTGAACGCCGAAAAGGGCGACCTGGAAA
Organism: uncultured Flavihumibacter sp.; assembly: GCA_946482545.1. The sequence continues at coordinate 11,928 of CAMLRX010000010.1, forward strand.
TTGTACGTCGCCGTATGATCGTGGACGACGGAGCCGTTGAAGACCCCCTGGCGGAAATCGCTTACAGCGATGCCGTGAAGATCGAACCCGACTTTGAAGTAGGGGAAGAACTATACGAGGAGGTGGACATTATGGACTTCGGCCGCCGCGCCATCCTGGCCGCGAAACAAACCCTTGCCAGCCGCATCAGCGACCTGAAAAAGAATGTGCTCGTAAAAAAATACGGTGACAGAGTTGGAGAAATCATCTCCGCCGAAGTGTACCAGGTGTGGAAAAAGGAAATTCTCCTGTTGGACGAGGAAGGCAATGAACTCATCCTGCCCAAATCAGAGCAGATTCCTTCCGATTATTTCAAAAAAGGAGAGAATGTTCGCGCCGTTGTAAAAAAGGTGGAACTGAAAAATAACTCGCCCGTAATCATTCTTTCCCGCACACATCCGTCTTTCCTTGCTAAATTGCTGGAAATTGAGGTGCCGGAAATCTTCGACGGCCTCATCGTGATCCGCAAAATCGTACGTGAACCAGGTGAAAGAGCTAAAGTAGCCGTGGAGTCCTTCGACGACAGGATCGATCCGGTGGGCGCCTGCGTAGGGATGAAAGGTAGTCGTATCCACGGTATCGTGCGCGAACTGAAGAACGAGAACATTGATGTGATCAACTATACCACGAATACACAACTCCTGATCCAACGCTCGCTTACGCCCGCCAAGATCAGCTATATGGACATCGACCAGGAGAAACACCATGCCGATGTTTACCTGAAACCCGACCAGGTTTCGCTCGCCATCGGAAGAAAAGGCGTGAACATTAAACTGGCCTGCGAATTGACAGGACTTAATATAGATGTGTACCGTGATAATGAAGGAGAAGAAGAAGAATTTGACGTGAACCTGGATGAATTCAGCGATGAAATCGAAACATGGATCATCGATGAACTCAAACGTGTGGGTTGTGATACGGCAAGAAGCGTACTCCAGCTTACAGCGGATGAACTGGAACGCCGTACCGACCTGGAAAGAGTGACCATTGATGATGTGCGTCGCGTGCTCCAGGAAGAAATGGACAAGGAATAATTGTTGCAGCCCTATTTTTGCGGAGATGCAGCACTCACGCAGGTGAGATACTCTATAACCGGAAACTAAAAAGAGGATCGCGCTACCGGTCGCGATCAGTGGAAAAATAAACGCGAATGTCAGAAGTTACAACACCACGCCTAATGGCTGCTGCCAAAGAGTTCAATGTTGGTAAAGATACCATAGTGGACTTTTTGGAAAGTAAAGGATTCAGCAGGGACGACCTGAAACCCACGTCGAAGTTAACGGAGGAAATGTACCGTTCTTTGCAACAGGAGTTTCAGGGCGATAAGGTCGCCAAACTAAAAAGCGACCAGATCGACCTGCCGAAGGGCGGCGCAGGTGATGCCAGGAAAAAGAAAGAAGAGGAAGAAGCCGCTGCCAAAGCGGCCGCAGATAAAAAAGCCGCTGCCAGAAAAGAGGAAGAGGCCGCTGAAGAAGCTGCCCAGGTTGATGAAGTGGAAGAAGCGCCAGCCCCTGCTCCCGTGTTCAAAGAGGAGCCTAAGGAGGAAGCGCCCGCCCCAGCGCCTGAAGTGGTGAAGATTGAAGCGCCAGAGCTGGAAGGCCCCAAAGTGTTGGATAAAATAGACCTGTCTGCTATTGATTCTTCTACCCGCCCCAAAAAGGTGGTTAAGAAAGAAGAAGAGCCGAAAGAGGCGCCTGCCGCGCCGGTGGAAGAAGTACAGGAAGCCCCTGCGCCTGTTGTGGCCGAAGAACCCGCGCCGCAGCCTCCCGCTGCGGAACCTGTAAGTCAGCCGGAACCAGCGCCGGTGCAGGAAACAACGCCTGAACCCGTTGCTGAAGTGAAAGTGGAAGAGCCCGTGGCGCAAGCGCCTGCCGTTGGGCAGGAAGAAGTGCCCGAAACCGGCGAGCCTGTGATCGAAAACATCAGGGCGCAACGCCTGGAAGGACCGAAGATTCTCGGTAAAATCGAACTCCCTGTTGACAGCGATACCCGTCCGAAGCCGGCGGCCAAAGACGAAAAACGCAAACGCAAGCGTATTCCCATCGAGAAGAAAGGGGACGCGCCAAGCCGTCCAGCCGCACAACAAGGGCAGGGTGGTCAGCAAGGCGGACAGCAACAGGGAAGAACAGGCCCACGCCCGACTATTCAGCGTGCCGGACAAGGTGGCGGACAGAACCGAGGTCCGAATAACCGTCCCGGTCAGCAAGGTGGCGGACAAAACAGAAGAGGACCAGCCACACCGGCCGACCGCGAAATAGATCAAAAAGAAATCCAGGAAAAAATACGGCAAACCCAGGCCAAACTGGCCGGAGGAAGCCGCAGTGGAAAAGGATCCAAAGCCAAATACCGCCGCGAAAAACGCGAGCACATGGCCGAACAGATGGGCGGACATGGCATGGAGGACAACAAACTCCAGGTAACCGAATTCATCAGCGTAAGCGAACTCGCCAACCTGATGGATGTAAGCTTCGCCGAAGTGATCGGTAAATGTATGGGCCTCGGCATCATGGTGTCCATCAACCAACGTCTCGATGCGGAAGTGATTGAACTTGTAGCCAGTGAATTTGGCTTCGAAGTGGAATTCATCGGTATGGACGAACAAATGGAAATGGAGGAGGAAGAAGAAGTGGACGACGCGGAAGACCTTCAGTCCCGCGCACCAATCGTGACCATCATGGGACACGTTGACCACGGTAAAACATCTTTGCTCGACTATATCCGGAAGGCCAATGTAATTGCCGGTGAGGCCGGAGGCATCACGCAGCACATCGGTGCTTACGAGGTGACCCTGCCCAACGGAAAACACATCACCTTCCTTGATACGCCCGGTCACGAAGCCTTTACGGCCATGCGTGCCCGTGGTGCCAAAGTAACGGATATTGCGGTAATCGTGGTGGCCGCGGACGATGCGGTGATGCCCCAGACCAAAGAGGCCATCTCCCACGCACAGGCCGCCGGTGTTCCGATGATCTTCGCCATCAACAAGATCGATAAGGATGGCGCCAATCCGCAAAAAATATATGAACAACTGGCCGGTATGAACCTGCTGGTGGAAGAGTGGGGTGGTAAATTCCAGTCGCAGGAACTTTCTGCGAAACAAGGATTGAATGTGGACCTCCTCCTCGAAAAAATATTGCTGGAAGCCGAATTGCTGGAACTGAAAGCCAATCCTGAAAGGGAAGCCACCGGTACCATCATCGAAGCATCGCTGGATAAAGGACGCGGTTATGTTGCTACCGTACTGGTACTGAACGGTACCCTGAATATGGGGGATACCGTTGTATCGGGCCAGTACTTTGGTAAGGTGAAAGCGATGTTCAACGAAAGGAACCAGCGCATTGAAAAAGCGCCGCCAGCCACACCGGTACTTGTACTCGGTTTGAACGGCGCGCCCCAGGCCGGTGAGAAGTTTAAGGTGTACCAGGACGAAAGCGAAGCGAAAGAAGTGGCCACACGCCGTGCTTCTATCCTCCGCGAACAGGGTATGCGTACCAAAAAACACATCACCCTCGATGAAATCGGCCGCCGTCTGGCACTCGGGAACTTCAAGGAACTTAACCTCATCATTAAAGGTGACGTGGACGGTTCCGTGGAAGCCCTTACCGATTCACTTCAGAAATTATCCACGGAAGAAATACAGGTGCGCGTGGTGCACAAGGGCGTAGGTCAGATCACAGAATCCGACGTACTCTTGTCTGCTGCCTCCGACGCCATCCTGATCGGATTTAACGTGCGTCCTTCTTCACAGGCCAACAAACTGGCTGAAGCAGAAGGTGTGGAAATCAAATTGTACTCCATTATCTACACCGCCATCGAAGAGATCAAATCCGCGATGGAAGGGATGCTGGAACCGAAAATACAGGAGAAGATCACCGCCAACGTGGAAGTGCGCGAAGTGTACAAGTTCGACAAAGCCACCGTTGCAGGTTGTTATGTACTCGAAGGAAAGATATTCCGGAACTCAAAAGTGCGCCTGATCCGCGATGGTATCGTGGTGTACCCTACGGGCGAAGGCGCTTCCGCGGAACTCGGATCGCTCAAGCGTTTCAAAGACGATGTGAAGGAAGTGTCCACACACATGGAGTGCGGTCTTACATTCCGGAACTACAATGATATCCGCCCCGGCGATATCGTGGAAGTCTTCGAGATGGAAGAGGTGAAGCGTACGCTGTAAGTTATTTCACGAGGCTGCTTTGTGCCTCGCAGGAGCAAAGACGCAAGGAATGGTTGATATTCCGGCGTTTTTGCTCCTTTTCTTTTGCGTGAAACATTGGCGCACAATGTTTGGTTTCTGAAAAACAACAGCACTTTGCGTCTTTGCTACTTTGCGCCCCTTGCGTGCCCCCACAAAATTATTGTTAAAACACCCCCACCTGCTCCCCCTATCAAATAACAAGGTATCTTTACACGGTACAGAAACACTGTTTTGAATGAAGAAATTGCTCACCCTGGCCCTTATGGCCGGCTCCTTTACTGCTTTTGCCCAACAGAAAATGGTGGCAGATAAAATCATTGGTATTGTAGGGGATAAGATCGTCCTCAATTCCGATATCATGAATGAGATCAACGATGCGAAACGCAGAGGCGTTGATATACCGAAAGGTTCTGAGTGCGGCATGTTGCAGCAGGCGCTTGCTACAAAAGCACTGGTGCTCCAGGCGGAAAAGGACTCTCTTCCCCTCACAGATGATGATGTGGAAGCCCGGCTCGACCTGAAGATCCGTGAGTTCATCCGGATGTATGGCTCTAAAGACGCGCTGGAACAGGTGGCACAACGTACAGTGTACCAGATTAAGGAAGATTTCCGTCTGCCCATCCGCGAAGGATTGCTGGCAGAACAGATGCGCGATAAACTGATCAGCGGGGTGAAAGTGACACCTGCCGAAGTAAAAGAGTTCTTTGAGAAAATTCCCAAGGACAGCCTTCAGTTCTTTGAATCAGAATATGAACTCGGTGAAATCATGGTGTACCCCAAGGCATCCAGGGACATTGAATTGCTTGCCATCGAAGAACTGAATGGTTTCAAAAAGCAGGTGGAATCAGGCTCCCGTAAGTTTGAGAACCTGGCCGACCTCTATTCAGATGATAAAGGCACCCAGCAACAGGGTGGTACTTTGCTGCTGAACAGAACCGAACAAATCTGGGACCCTACCTTCAAAGCAGCCGCTTTCCGGTTGAAAGAAGGACAGGTTTCTCCCGTAATCAAATCGAAATTCGGGTTCCACATTATACAACTGATCAGCCGTTCCGGAGACGATGCGCTCGTTCGACATATCCTGAAAATCCCACAGGTAACTCAAACGGAAATTGATGAGGCCATCGTGAAACTGGATTCCGTGCGTGCTAAACTCATTGCGGGTACTATCGATTTCGGCAGGGCCGTTGCATTGTACAGCGACGATGAATTCGGTAAGTTCAATACCGGCGGTCTCCGTGTGGTAACCATCGATCAGATGGATAAAGACCTCGTAAAAAGGTTGAGCCAGTTGAAAATTGGCGAATTCTCCCAACCGCTTCCTTTCAAAGACGAACGTGAAAAGCAGGGTGTGCGTATCGTGTACATCCGTTCCAAAACGGAGCCGCACCGCATGAACATGAAGGACGATTACAACAAGATCGCGGAAATGGCCAAGAAGGAGAAGGAATTTGAAGTGCTGGAAAAATGGTTCAATACCAGGATTCCTGATTTCTATATCATGATCGATGAAAGCTACAGCGGATGCCCCGAACTCGCTCCCTGGATAAAAGAAGCCGTGATCAGCAAAGCGAATTGATCCTGAAAAGAATACGAATTATACAGGCGTTCCCCGGTGGAACGCTTTTTTTATTGGGTGATAGCGTGTAAACTTGCGTTGCTCCTTTTCAACTTAAAAAACAGCATTATGAATATAGTACTCATTTCTGGCAGTCCACGACAGCAAAGCCTTACCCAACGGGTGGCCATTCACCTGCTCAACAGGTTGAAAAATGAAACGGACCACAACATTACCTATATCGATATGCGGGAACACTGGTTACCGCCGATCCAGCAGGTGTATAAAAATCTGGAAACGGTTCCGGAGGCGCAGCAACCCATTGCTGAAGCAGTTTTCAATGCGGATGCCTTTATCCTGCTTTCTCCTGAATACAACGGGGGCTATTCGGCTACTATGAAAAACTTCCTCGATCATTTCCCCAAACACAGCCGTAAGGCGTTCGGTATTGCCACCGCTTCTGACGGACCAATGGGAGGAATGCGGGCTGCCCAACAACTGCTTCAACTGGTGCCCGCGCTTTTCGGTATCGCGTCCCCAAGAATGCTGGTGACGCCACTTGTAGATAAAAAGTTCAATGCAGACGGTACGCTGGCTGATCCATCCTTTGAAAAGAGCGTCTCGGTGTTCCTGGAAGAATTCCTCTGGCTGGCCACTGCGTTGAAGAAAAGCTGAAATCCGGCTAGAAGAAAACCCTTAATGGATGCTGAATTTTACGCTTAAATACGAAAAGCGCAATACAGATTATTGTTTTTTGTTATTCATTTCCCTGATATTTACAAGTGTAAAAACTACGTTTTAAGCCATCAGCATTCCCGAACATATTGGATTCCTAGGAAGAACCCTGGCCCTCTGCTTGCAGGGGGCTTCTTACTGCGGGCAAAACCCGTATCTTACGCAAAATCTCGACCGCTTAAATAAGCCAGGCTGATGAAAGATAGCATGAGCAATCCTTTGAAAGAGCACAAGAATAACTTCATGCTCATTACTGATATTGATGGGAACATACATTTCATTGATCAGTATTCAGAAGATGAATTACAATTAAAGGAAGGTGATTCTATACCCGTGCGTCTCCACCCCGGAGATGCGGCACTTTTCCTGGCCATGCTCGCGGCTTTGGCGGGATCAAACGGCAAGCGCGAAACCTGTCACCTGCACTTCTTACAGGGAAATATATTCGAGGATTATTTTTTTTCTATCGCGGCAAGAACGCCTAAAGACGGTGAAACGGAATTTATCCTGAACGGGCAAAGGATATGGGGGAATGAAAAGAACGCACCCGGCGGTGAGCTGATTGTGATGAACAGTCTTGACGGCATTGTACTTGGTCATCCCGATGGCCGGGTAATTAAGGCCAATCCTGCTTTCTGCAAAATGTTGGGATATACCGAAGAAGAAGTGATTGCGCTGGGGAGAGACAAACTGCTCGATCCGGAAGACAACCGGGTACATTACGCCATCAGGATACGTGAAAAAACGGGCTACTATAAAGGTGAAATCACCTTTCTCCGGAAGGACGGAACAAAAGTGGATACGGAAATCACCTCAAGGATATTTTCCGATCATACCGGCCAGCGCTTCAGCAGTATGATCGTAAGAGACCAGAGCCTGCATAAGATTACTCAGAAAGCGTTACGGGAATCAGAGAACCTCTATAAGATGTTCTTTACGGACAATCCCATGCCCATGATGGTGTATGATGCCGCAACCCTCAGAATACTTGAAGTAAATAAAAGGGCTGTGGAATACTATGGGTTCCCCGCGGAAGCCTTTGTGGAAATGACAATACTGGACATCAGGCCGGAAGCCGACAGGAAAAGCTTTCAAAATTATATGAATACGCTTGACCCGCAAGCTCCAGGCAGGAAAAGCCCTTCCCGCCACCAAAAGGCAGCAGGGGAAATCAGGGAAGTGGAAGTGTATTCTTACCCGTTCAATTACCATTCCCGCGAAACAAGGCTGGTACTGGTAAATGACATTACCGAACAGCGGGCCGCTTCCGAAATCATCGCCAACAATGAAAAGCGGTTCCGCGCCATGATTTCTGATTCTCTGGATGTGATGATGCTGATCGACAGCACCGCGGCTATCCGTTTTGTAACACCTTCGGCTAAGTCGCTTTTCGGGTATGAAGAAGAGGCGTTGATGGGTATGAACAGTTTTGATTTCATCCATCCCGATGAAATGCACCTCGCGAAACGCATCTTTGAAACGGATGTATTACATACCCCGGAACTGCGCTCTATTGAAATGCGCATCCGTCATGCCAATGGACATTGGCTCTGGTGCTTTGTACGTGCGCACAATATGTTGGACAATCCCCATGTGGGCGCCATCAAACTGGTGATCAGCGATATTACCCACCGTAAAATAACGGAAGACGCCCTGCGCGAAAGCGAAGAGCGGTACAAAACCTTTATCCGGCAAACTTCCGAAGGTACCTGGCGTTTTGAAATGCTGCAACCCGTTTTTATCGGATGGCCGGAAATGCGCATCATCGAGCAGGGTATCGCCTCGGGTTACCTGGCGGAATGTAATGATGCCATGGCACGCATGTACGGGTTCGAAAAAGCCGAGGATGTGCTGGGTGCAAGCATCGGCGATATGGTGAACCTGGACCAGCCCGAGAATATCGAATACTTTAAAAATTTTATCCGTGCAGGGTTCCAGTTGAACAGCGTGGAATCCGTGGAAACCGACAGGCACGGCAATAGAAAATATTTTCTGAACTCGCTGGTGGGCATCGTGGAAAATGGTTACCTCAAAAGAATATGGGGTACACAGCGCGATGTGACGGAACAGAAAAAAGCAGAAGAAGCGCTGGTGATGAGTGAACGCAAGTTTCGCGGACTCATGCAGAGCGGCGGAGACGTGATCGCAATCATCAACAGCGAAGGCGTGGTTATTTATTCGAGTCCAACAGCGCTCACCGTATTGGGCAACGATCCTGAACAGAACATTGGTAAGAATGTTTTTGAACATATTCATCCCGGCGACAGGAAATGGACGCGCGAAATGTTCGATGCCATGATCAGTGAAGGAAGAACAAAAACGACTATTTCACCTTACCGTTATCCGCATGCCGCCAAAGGATACCGCTGGCTGGAAACCGTGATCACCGACCTGCGTTCCGATCCTTCCATTGATGGGTTCGTACTCAATTCAAGGGATATCACGGAAAGGATTAAACTGGAAACCGCACTCCGGCAATACACGGAACAGTTAGAGACGGCCCAGCGCATCGCGAAGCTGGCTTACCTGGAATATGATTTTAAGGAGAACAGGTACAACGGTTCACAGGAAGCTTATCAACTGGCGGAGATCACCGATCCCGCCACGGAACTCACCCTCGAATACATTGTGTCTTTTATTCATCCTTCCCAACGGGAAGAGATATACGAAAGTATCAGCCGGGTACTCAGAGAAGGCTCAGGTATACAGAACGAATACCGCATTGTGCTGCCAAGCGGCAGGCAAAAGATCATCGCGGCTATGGGCACCATCACCAAAGGGGTGAATGGAGAATACGAAAAGTTCAACCTCGTACTTCAGGATATAACCGATATGCGTGCTGCTCAGGTGGCGTTGCAATCCAGCGAAAACAGGTTCAGGTATCTTTTTGACAACAGCGCGGATGGTATTTTACTCACCATTCCCGGAGGGACAGTTCAGAATGCCAACGATGCTATCTGTCAACTGCTCGGTTATACCAGGGAAGAAATCCTTCAGAAGAAGCGGAAAGACATATTCGATTTTACCGATGAATCGTTCCATGAAGCCATCCGCTCACGTGATATGAATGGCAGGTACAAAGGAGAACTCAGGTTGCTCCACAAGAACGGTCATGCGATTGACGCTGAAATCACCAGCGTGCATTTCAAGGATGTGGAAGGCCGTTCTTTCCACAGTACCATCATCCGGGATATTACGGAAAAGAAAAAACAACAGCGGCTGGTGATTGAAAGTAAGATGGAGTTGCAGAAAGCTTTGCTGGAACTGAATAAATTGCTTTGGGAGAAAGAAGAAACAGAAAAACGTTTGCGCATTTCCGAACGGAACCTCCGCGCCATCTTCTCCACCACCAACGAATCTTTCGTATTGCTGGACGCCGATTTCCGGGTGGTTACCTTCAACAACAAAGCCATCAGCTACTTCCAGACTTACCTGAACGCGGATATGAGAGAAGGCATCTCTTATGCGCTCAGCCTGCCGAAAGAACGCAGGGATATGTTTATGGAGCGCATGAATTATGTGCTTGCGGGCAGGGAACTTGTGTACGAAATCAGCTACGACCTCCCCGAAAAGCGGTGGTTCAATGTTTACGCCAATCCCGTTTACAATAAAAAAGGCGTGGTGGAGGAAATATGTCTTACCATCGCCGACATCACGCACCAGAAAAATGCAGAGCGCCGTATCCGTGAAACGGCGGAATACCTTTCCAGCATTATGGAGACCATTTCAGATGGTATGTTCACGGTGAATGAGGAATGGATCATCACTTACGTGAACCCTGCTGCGGAACGTATCCTGAATATGGCTACGGGAGACCTTGTGGGTAAAAAACAATGGGAGGTATTCAGAACGGCCGTAGACTCTCCTTTCTACCACAACTACCACCGCGTAATGAAAGAAAAGGTGGTGGTGCACTTTGAGGATTTTTATGAGGAGATGAACATGTGGTTCGAAGTAAGCGCCTATCCCATCGGAGAAGGGATCACCATTTACTTCAGGGATGTTACTGAAAGACGACAGCAGCAGATGATTCTGGGCCTGGAGAAGCAGGTACTGGAAATAAACGCCGTAGAGCAGGTGACGCTTCAAACCACGATCCATTACTTTGTGAAAGGGCTGGAAGAAATACTTTTTGGCTCCTCCTGCATGGTGATGGGGCTGGATGCTTCAGGCAGAAATACGCGACTCCTTTCAGCGCCCTCGTTCCCCGAATCATTCAGGAAAGCGATCTCCGGATTGCCCGTGAACAAGGGGCAAACTTCAGGATGCATGGCCATGCACCAGAAAAAATACGCTGTATCGCCCGATATTGCTTTTGATCCTGTCTGGAAAGAACACAAACAACTCGCTATGGCACATGGTTACCGCTCCTGCCGCAGCGTGCCCGTGATCAGTTCGCAGGACCAGGTACTTGGTAGCCTTGATGTGTATTATAAACAAGTATCCGCGCCTGGTGAAAATGAGATTGCCCTGCTGGAAAGGGCCGCTAATTTTCTCCGCATCATCATCGAAAATAAAACTGCGGATGAAAGACTCCGGCTCAGCAACGAAAGGTTTAATTATGTACTGAAAGCCACGAACGAGGCCATCTACGACTGGGACCTGAATACCGATTACATTTACTGGGGAGAAGGCTTTACCACCCTGTTCGGTTATGAAGTGACCGCAGAACAACAACATATCGGTTTCTGGGAAAAATGTATTCATCCGGAGGATTCGGAAGAAGTGCTTTCCAGCCTGAAGCGTTTTCTCCGGTTCGAAGAAACCGCGCATTGGGAAAAAGAATACCGTTTCCTGAAAGCAGATAACCAGTATGCTTACGTGATGGAAAAAGGTTTCGTGCTCACAGATTCAGAAGGAAAACCCTTCCGTATGGTAGGTTCCATTCAGGACCTCACGTTACGGAAGCAACTGGAGAAAGAACTGCTGAGCCAGGAACTGGGAAAACAAAAACTGGTGGCTCAGGCCGCGATAGACGCGCAGGAAAAGGAACGCGGACAAATCGGAAAAGAACTGCACGACAACATCAATCAGATACTTACCACCACCAAACTTTACCTTGAACTGGCGCGCAGTGATGAAAAGAACAGGATGAACCTGATCACGAGGAGCGCACAGAACATCGTGGACACCATCCAGGAGATCAGGCAGCTCTCCCGCTCACTGGTGCCGCCAAGCATTGGCGATCTCGGACTGGTGGCTTCCATCACCGATCTTATCGAGAACGTGCGCATCACGAATATGATCAATATTGAATTTTACCCCATCAATGTGGAAGAAGAGGAGATTGAGGATAACCTGAAACTGATGCTGTTCCGGGTTGTTCAGGAACAAATAAATAACGTATTGAAGCACGCGAAAGCAAAAAACCTTATTATTGAACTTACTTTTGACGATGAATACGTTGAACTGAACATCAGTGATGATGGCGTTGGGTTTGAAATGCAGAAGATAAAAAGAGGTCTGGGCCTTTCAAATATCACCAGCAGAGCAGATTTATTCAATGGAAGAGTACAAATATTGACCAGTCCGGGAAAAGGTTGTAAATTGAATGTAACAGTTCCCAGAGAAAAAAAATAATATCTATGTCAGCCGAAAAAATTTCCATCCTGATTGCAGATGACCATAAGCTGATCCGGGAAACCTGGACCTTTATCCTGAATAGTGATGCACGATTCAAAGTGATCGCCGAATGCAGCAACGGCGATGACGCGATTGAAATTGCCAAAGCCCAGCGTCCCAACATCGTTCTGATGGACATCAACATGTCGCCCACCACCGGTATCGAAGCCACGCAGCAGATCCGTAAGGTTTCTCCTGCCACTAAGATCATTGGGGTTTCCATGCATTCCCAGCCCGCGTACGCCAAAAAGATGCTCAGCATTGGCGCGAGAGGGTATGTAACCAAGAATTCTTCCCGCGAGGAAATGATCAAGGCCATCCTGGAAGTGCACGGTGGAAACAAGTACATCTGTGATGAAGTGAAGAACATCATTTCAGAACAGTTGCTGGAAGAAAACCAGGCACCCAGTATTAACCTGCTCTCCGAAAGAGAGATCCAGATCATCAGGTTGATCAAACAAGGCAGTTCCTCCAAAGAAATTTCCACAGAACTCAACATCTCCCTGAAAACTGTTGAGGTGCACAGGCACAATATCCTGAAAAAGCTGAACCTGAAGAATACCGCTTCGCTGGTGAACTTCATTAATAACTCTGCTATCGACCTGGTATAGGCACCGCCACCCATGAAAGCAATTAACCGGTATAATCAAAAACACTTAATTAACTGAAATTAATGTGTGAAGAGTCCTGTATCCATTGCTGTCCACCTGCTTAAAATGTACTTTTAGCCACCTTTTACCAACAGGTAGCCTATGGATACGAGCCGCCATACCAGCGAGAAGAAGAAGCATACAGGCATTGGAAAGAAACATCCTTCCGATGATCAATCCCTATTGGATGATGTTGGCCAGAGAAACCGACAGTTGGAATTGCTGGCAGACCTTGAAAGGCAGGTGCTTGAACACAACGCCATTTCTGCCAATACATTAAAAGCTACTATTGACCTGATGCTTTCGGGGCTGGAAAAAATCATCCCTGGAACAATAGGATCGGTATTGCTGCGCGAAGAGGAAACGAATACCATTACAGGGCTTTCGGCACCTAATTTACCAGCAGCTTACAGCAATGCGCTGGAAGGTGTAAAAATCGGGCCATCCACCGGCTCCTGCGGAACTGCCATGTTCACGGGGGAAACAGTAATCGTGGAGAACATCGCTACAGACCCCCTCTGGAAGGATTACAAAGAGCTTGCGCTCGCATTTAACCTCCGTGCCTGTTGGTCAGTACCACTCATGGGAGCCGGTAATAAGGTAATCGGAAGTTTTGCCATGTATTATGCCGAACCTAAATTTCCTACAGATGCTGAAATGATGATCGTACACAGGATCGCGCGGATCGTCCGCATCATCATTGACAATAAACTGGCCGAAGAAAAGATACATTGGTCGAACACCCGGTACGACCTTATCACCAGTGCCACTAATGATATGATCTGGGACTGGGATGTGAAGAAAGACACGGTATACCGCAATAAAAAAGGACTGGAAAAAGTGTTCGGTATCACCGACAATACCAGCATCCTTACATCGGAAAAATGGTTTGAGCGGGTACACGATGAAGACAGGGCGCATGTTCGGGAACAGATGGAAGATATTCTGAAAGATATTTCCATTCTCACGTTTGATATGCACTACCGTTTCCTGACTGATGCGGGAACATACAACTATGTCCACGACCGGGGTTATGTGATCCGTGACACGAACGGAGAGGTACTTCGTTTTATAGGAGCGGCCCAAAACCTGAATGAACGCAAACGACTGGAGCAGGAGCTCCTTGAACAGGAGGTGAACAAGCAGCGCCTTATTGCCAAGGCAACTATTGAAGGGCAGGAGAACGAGCGCCTGGAAATAGGCAGGGAATTGCACGACAATATTAACCAGGTACTCACCACCTCAAAATTATTGATGGACCTGGCGCTTTCCGATCCTGCAAACGCACCGGCAATGATTGAGAAAAGCAGGCAGAATATTGTGCAGGCGATCAATGAAATCAGGAGAATATCCAAGTCATTGGTGCCACCTTCCATCGGAGACCTGGGCTTGAAGGCCGCTATCCTCGAACTAACGGATATGATTAGTCTGAGTACAGGATTACTGATCAATTTCAGTACCAAAGGGAAAACTGAAGTATTGTCGCCAGGGCAGAAGCTTACTTTTTTCAGGATCATCCAGGAGCAGTTGAACAATATTGTCCGCCATGCAGATGCTGCGGCTGTGGACATTCAGCTTCATATAAAACCTGCACTCGCTGAACTGATTGTCACTGACGATGGAAAAGGGTTCCACCTTAAAAAAGCTGCCCGCGGATTGGGATTGAAGAACATGAGTAACCGCGCCGAAATATTCGGTGGCAAGGTAACCATTGACAGTGCACCCGGAAAGGGATGCCGCCTTTATGTAAGTTTACCTTTACTTAAACCGGGGAAAAAACAATAATATGTAGGGGTTAATACTTATTCAACCATCAGTTTAACAACTAGCGCCGCGAAAATTCGTAAAACCCCCTTTCTTTTAAGGTATATTCATTAGATTTTAGAGCGATAATCCAATGAGAAATAACCAATATACCTTTGTAAAACCCTTATTCCCCCAACTGTGAGCAAAATCCAGATACAAATTGCCGACGATCATAAACTGATCCGCGAAACATGGTCGTATGTGCTAGGTCTTGATGACCGCCTTGAAGTGGTGGCCCAAAGCCGTGAAGGCGGTGAGGCCATCAAAGATGCTGTGCGGGTAAAGCCGGATGTTATCCTGATGGACATCAATATGGCGCCCGTTTCCGGACTGGACGCCACCCGCGATATCCTGCAGCAGCTTCCCGATGTGAAGATCATCGGTGTTTCCATGCATTCCCAACCCGCCTACGCCAAACAAATGATGAAGATCGGCGCGAAAGGCTATGTTACCAAGAACTCTTCCCGCGAGGAAATGATTGAAGCCATCCTGGCTGTTTACAACGGGCAGAAGTTCGTTTGTGACGAGATCAAGAATATTATTTCACAGCAGATACTTGGCGAGGAAGACGAAGCACCAGGCATTTCTTCCCTCTCTGAAAGAGAGATACAAATCATCAAGCACATCAAAGAGGGCATGTCTTCCAAAGAGATCGCCGTTATCCTCGACATCTCCATCAAAACAGTGGAGGCGCACCGCCATAACATCCTTAAAAAGCTGAATCTCAAGAATACGGCGGCACTCATCAATTTTATCAACAATGCCACACTTCCCGTATAGAAGTAAACCCTTATCGGGCCATCAGTTATACGCTTAACAAGGTGAATTTACTGTTCAAATGTTATGTGAACGCAGATGTAATGCGCATCTTTGTTGAACAATAACGTATTTCAATCCGTAACCTATAGGAACAAAGAAATCCTAATCCTGACCGAAAAACAGAATTACAACCTAACAAGGTCCAATGCCTTTTGAGAAATTGCCCCTCCTATGAAAACAGAGGGGTTTTTTCTTGCCTTGTTTCTTCCCGCTTCTTCGTCTTAACAAAATCACTGCACCTTTTTGCAGAAAATCACCGTACCTTTGCGGCCTATTTCCCCATCATGAGTGACGCTATAAAACACGAATGTGGACTCGCCTACATTCGTTTACGTAAGCCATTTTCGTATTACCAGGAAAAGTATGGTACGGTTCTGTATGGATTAAATAAGTTGTACCTGCTGATGGAAAAGCAGCACAACCGGGGCCAGGACGGGGCGGGCATCGCCACCGTAAAACTGGATACCACACCCGGAACGCCGTTTCTCCATAGGATGAGAAGCAACGCCAACCAGCCCATCGCTGATATTTTTGCCAGGATTGGTGCGGAGATGAAGGAGCTGGAACGCTATCAACCCGATATCAGGCAACATCCCCAGATCATGAAAGGACATGTGGATTCGCTTGGCGAACTGATGATCGGCCACCTCCGCTACGGCACGCAGGGGAAAAACAATATTGAATTCTGCCACCCCTTTATCAAAAGACATACGATTCCCGCACGCAATCTCGCGTTGGCCGGGAATTTTAATTTGGTGAACACCGAAGAACTTTTCTCCCTGGTGAACATCGATCCGGGAGAGTTCCAGCGCCAGAGTGATCTTGCTGCCATGATGGAAGTGATCCACCACTTCCTCGAACAGGCCGATGAACAAAGTCCGAATAACCCCGATGTGATCGGCGCGCTGAAAAAAGCCGTTCCCCTTTTCGATGGCGGATTCACAGTGGGCGGACTGATCGGCAACGGAGAATCCTTCGTGTTCCGCGACGCGAACGGTATTCGTCCCGCGTATTATTATATCAGTGAAGACCTGGTGGTGGCTGCTTCTGAAAGGGCCGCTATCCGCACCGCATTCAATGTGGGTGAAAATGAAGTTCAGGAGTTGATGCCGGGACAGGCGCTGCACGTGAACAACAAAGGCGATATCGTGATCGATCAGATTGTTGCGCCTAAAGAAAGAAAGGCCTGTAGCTTCGAAAGGATTTACTTCTCCCGCGGCAACGACGAAAAAATTTATAAAGAAAGGTCCACACTCGGATATAACCTCCGGAAACCGATCCTGGAACTGATCCAGTACGACCTGAAGAATACCATCTTCTCCTTTATTCCCAATACCGCGGAAGTAGCTTTCTACGGCCTGCTCAAAGGAATGGAGGATTACCTGAACGAAATCAAGATCCAGCGGATACTTTCCTGGGGTAAGGATTTTACGGAGGAACAACTCGCCGAAATGGTGAACCGCCGCGTACGTATCGAGAAACTCGCCATCAAGGACGTGAAAATGCGCACCTTCATTACCGAAGACAGCAGCAGGAACGAAATGGTGCAGCACGTATACGATATTACTTACGGTACCGTGCGCAAAGGCGTGGATACCCTCGTGGTGATCGATGATTCCATTGTAAGGGGCACCACCCTGAAAGAAAGTATCATCCGGATGCTTTCACGTCTTGAACCGAAAAAAATAATCGTGGTATCTTCCGCTCCACAGATCAGGTACCCCGATTGCTACGGCATCGATATGAGTAAACTGGGCGATTTCGTGGCTTTCCAGGCCGCGATTCAATTGCTCCGCGAAACAGGACAGGAAGAATTGTTACAGGATATTTATAAGAGATGTAAAGAACTGCAGCGCAACAACCAGCTTCACCTCGAGAATGTGGTGCAGCAGGTGTACAAGCCTTTCACACCTGAACAGGTGTCGAAGAAAGTGGCGCAACTCATAACACCTCAGGGCCTGAACCTTCCCGTGGAAGTGGTGTTCCAGACCATTGAGAGCCTGCACGAGGCTTGTCCCACCAATACCGGCGACTGGTACTTCACAGGCAATTATCCCACAGAAGGAGGGAACAGAGTGGTGAACAAAGCCTTCCTCAATTATATGGAAGGAAGGAATGTTCGTGGTTACTAAAACGTTTCTTTGACATAGATCAAGCGGAAAGTTCATTTGTGGCAGGCATTTTGTTGCAATGTGCGGAGGAAATCAGCAGCCAGATATAATTTTCCTATGTCAGACCGCCATCTTACAAACTTAGGGAGAAGTTGACCGCTTCTCCCTTTTTCATGCAAAGCCCTTACTATGGAAAAATTTGTGGAGGACCAGGTGTTCAACGATATTAATTTCACCACCAGTCCACTGGCCGCCGCCACTTTTGATGGCTGCACCTTTACCAAGTGTGATTTCTCCAACCTCATACTGGGGTCACGGACATTCTCTTCCTGCGTATTCACCGATTGTAACTTCAGCCTCGTACAACCCGGCAACACTTCGTTCCAGGACGTGGTATTCAAAGGATGCAAAATGCTGGGCGTACGGTTTGACCAGTGTAATGACTTCGGCCTCTCTTTCAGTTTCGAACAATGCCAGTTGAACCATGCCACTTTTTATGGCAAGAAACTGAAGAAGACGGTCTTTCGGGAATGCCAGTTACAGGAGACAGATTTCTCCCATTGCGACCTCACCGCCGCTGGATTTGAGCAATGTGACCTTCACCTGGCGCTGTTTGAGCAAACAGTTTTGGAAAAGGCCGATTTACGTACCGCTTATAATTACGCCATTGATCCCACCGTGAACCGGATCAAAAAAGCAAAGTTCTCCCTTGCCGGCGTGCCTGGTTTGCTGCATAAGTTCGATATTGTTATCGAAAACAGGTAACCGGCAACCACGGAGAAAAATTATTTCCACCGCAGAAAACTTCAATCACATCCCATGGAGCGCACCATCATCCTTATACGACACGCCAAAAGCAGTTGGGCCGACCCCGACACAAGTGATTTTGACCGTCCGCTGAACGAGCGCGGTAAGCGCGATGTTCCTATGATGGCCGCCCGTTTACTCAACAGAGGCATTCACCCCGACCTCCTGGTGAGCAGCACCGCAAAACGTGCAGCCACTACAGCAAAAGGTTTCGCCGCCATGATGAATTATCCGGAGAAGGCCATCGCCTGGAAACCGGAACTCTATCTTCCCGAACCGGATGTTTTCACGTTGGTACTCGAACAACTTCCCGACACTGCAAAAACAATCGCGCTCTTCTCCCATAATCCGGGCATAACCTATTTTGCCAACAGGCTTTCAGGGGTGAACATCGACAACATGCCCACCTGCAGCATGGTTGCTGCCAAAACAAACCTGCCCTCCTGGAAGGGTTTTGAAGAACGTTCCACGAAGTTCTGGTTTTTTGATGCGCCTAAGCATCCGTTTTTTTCCTGAAAGTCGCCAGAAAAACACCGGTAAAAATGAGCAAAGCGGACAGTATTTTGTAAGGAGTAAGCGTCTCTCCCATGAAGATCATGGCGATGAGGGCGGCAAATACCGGTTGAGAATAAATGTATGATCCGGTAACGGAGGCGCCCAGGTAACGCACCCCATACATGTTAAAAAGATAGGCCAGGAAAGTTGCACCCACCACGATAAACGATAATGCGGTCCAGGCTTTCGGGGTCAGCGCGGTCCAATCGGTATGCGAGAAATCATTCCATCCGATAGGAATGATAAACAACGCGCCGAATGTAAATATCCATCTGATGATCTTTACCGGGGAATACGCTTCCATTAATGGTTTCACCAATACCAGATAGAACGCGTACGACGCGGCGTTCAGGAACACGAGCAGGTCGCCGAGCAGTATGTCTGAACCGGAGACGGAATTGTCTTTCTGCAATACCAGTACCACTGCGCCCGAAATACCCAATGCCAGCCCAAGTAGTTTCAATAATGTAACGCGTTCTTTCAGGAGCCAGGCGGCGATCACGGTAATGAGTATGGGGGTGCTGAGCATCAGCAAAGAAGCGTGGATAGGACTCGTTAACGATACGCCTTTAATATAGAAGATCTGGTTGATGGCCACGCCGGTGAGTGCACAGGTGATGAAGCGTGGGATATGTTTTTTCTGAATGCCCGGATCTGATGGTTTAAAAAGAAAAAGCAGCCAGAAAAGGAGCAGGCTCACCGCAATTCTTACCACATTCAGCGAAAGTGGCTGGATGAATGCAGGCGTAATGATTTTAACTATGCTGAAGGTAGCGCCGAAAATCAGGTTCGCCGCTATAACAGCCAGGTGCGCCATCAGGGTTCCCTTCTCTTTTTGCAACATGGCGCAAATATACGGCACGATCAATTCCGCATCAGACTATTCACCCATTGTTGCAGGATGGCTTCCCACCGGGAAGATAAATGGATGGAACCGGTGTTATCACGGTAGAATGTTTCCGCTTTTTGAACGGCGTTCTGCAGGTGAAAATCTTTTTGCGGTGTACTGAAAAATAACCCCTGTTCTGAAAGATGCTTTGCCAGGTATTCCTGCTCGGTTTGTCCGGGTGTGGGAACGAATAAAGCTTTCTTTCCGAGCGAAGCGAGGTCCATTACGGTGGTATAACCACTGCGTGCCACCACCATTTCCGATGCTGCAAGGAAGGAAGAAAGTGCGGTGCTGTCGGCGAAATCCACCACATGCAGATGGCCTTCTTTTACGATCTGGTCACTTCCGTTTGCAATACCTCTTACCAGCAATATTTCTTCTTCCAACTGAGCAGATTGCTGCCTCAAAAGCGCTTCGAATATGCTCCGCTGTGGTTCCGGACCAGAGAGGAGAAATAGAAACCTGTATTGTGTTTTAGCTGTGTTCAACTTTTGCAAACGGGTTAAAGGACCGCCGTATAGCGCAGGTACAGGTAATGTCCGCTCCGGATGAGCAAGCGTTCCCGCAAGGGAGGGCGACTGTTCATTATCGGGTATCCATACCTGTTGGAACCGGTTCACCAGGTGTAAGTTGATCCTGGTGGCCAGTGCATCCACCGGTCCGCCGAGCGGTGTTTTTAACGAGAGTTGGTGGGTGATAAAAACGGAGGGTATCTGTGTATGGTAGCAGCCAAAACGGTTGTCGGAGATGATGCCATGCACCTGCCGCTTTTCTGTAAATGTGCGAACGACTTCCCTTTCTTCTTTGATTTTTGTCAATATTTTCGGCATTCGCCCCAAAAATCGCCACCCCAAAGCGTTGTTTCCATGCCCGTAACGGATACCGTAAGAGGGGAGCATCAAGTGCTCCATGCCGGGGAATTCCCTTTGAAAAACCATTTTCGTTTCGGCTGTACCGGCGGTAATTACTTCACAACCAATACTTTTGAGTATGCTGATCAGGGGGATGCACCTGGTAGTATGTCCTAAACCCCAATCCATAGGTGCCACAAGGATTACGGGTTTGTAAGCGGAAACATATAAAGAAGAAATATTTGGCAATTCTAATGAAATATATATCTTAGAAAATAGTTTACTTTGAAAAACCGAATTTATGACTAAAATGAACCGGTTGCTCCTTGGGGTGTTATTGATTAGTAGCATATCTGTAATGTCCTCCTGTTCCGCGAGCAAAAAGAGCAACTGCGGTTGTGATGTCAGAAAGGGCATGGTTGGATATTAAATTCTAATGGTGTATGAGAGCTCCGAACCGAGATTTGCTTGTTCTTGTGAAAGATGAATACATGAATGAACAAGCCATCGAACATGAGGTGGAAAAACTGAATGAGATGCTGTATGACGCAGAATCCATTGATAGTTTTTGTGTGGCACATGAAGTGATCGATATGAACAGGTATAGGATTGTGGAGAAGCCACACCAGATCAGGAATATTATTCAGAAAAGAGACTTCAAGGCATTTGAATTCATCTTCAATAAAAATTAAAAAGTAAGGGCCGCTAGAACGGCCCTTTTTTATTACTTCAGTTTTTGCAGCGCTTGCTTCAGCTTTTCCAGCATCGCCGGTATTTCTTCTTTTTTGCAAGTGCCCACGCTTAGCCGGTACCATGGGGCGCTTCCCGTACCGAAGAACTGGAAAGGCACCAAAGCCAGTTTCGCCTCATTCAGTATATAGGCCGTAACATCCTGCTGCGTCTTCAGTTCAAGACCATCTTCTGTGGTTTTACCCACGAGGTTGATCTGCACAGTCAGGTAGATAGCGGCCTGCGGTGCGATGGCATCTACGGGAAACCCTTGTTGTTTAAGGTCAGCGAACCCTTTGTAAATACCTGTAAGCCTTTCTTCCAGTTCTTTTTTGAAGTGTTCGAGGTAGGCATCCACCGCTTCGGGCTGGTTCAGGAAAGCGGCGGTGGCTTTCTGCTCCGCCATCGGGCTCCAGGCGCCTACGTGCGAAAGAATGGATTTCATTTTTGCGATCACTGGTGCGGGGCCCAGTGACCAGCCCACCCTTACGCCTGTGGCCGCGAAAGCCTTGGATACACCGTCCACGAATATAGTACAGTCTTTCAGTTCGGGGCGCAGGGAAACAGGGTTGTAATGTTGTGTATCGCCGTAGGTGAGGGTCCAGTACATCTGGTCGAACATGATGTACAATTTTTTATCAGAAGGACCTCTGCGTTTGTTTTCTGCGATAACGAGGTCGCATATTTTTTCCAGGGCATCTTTGGAGAACGTGGTGCCGGTGGGGTTTTGCGGAGAACAAAGCGCGATCAGCGTGGCGCCCTCAATATGTGGGGCGATGTCTTCCGCTGTGGGCATGAAGTTGTTTTCAGGCTTCGCCTGGATAATGCAATGCTCTCCTTCGTTGAAGTGTACGTAGTGGTTGTTGTTCCAGGACGGAACGGCATAAATGATCTTGTCGCCCTTATCTACAATGGCCCGGTAAAGCGTATAAATCAGCGGACGGCCTCCGGCAGCAACGAGGATCTCATTGTCGGCGTAATCAATCCCTTCTTTTCTCCGGATGAAATCACCGATGGCACGACGCAGGTCTGCTTCACCATCCGCCGCGGGGTAATTGGTGAGGTGCTTTTTGTATGCGTTGTGAATTTCTTCTTCCAGGACCTGTGGTATCGGGAAGATATTCGGGTCAAAATCACCTATGGTGAAATTGTAGATGTTCTCGCCCTGTTTCATTTTTTCCCGGATATCTCCGGCCAGCTTCACAATTTCTGATCCGATCAGTGTTTCAGCCAGATGGCTCAAAGTAGGTTGCATCAAAGTGTTTTTAGTTCGGTTAGGCGCAAAAAAAGCGCGCCGGGCAATTTACATATTACCGGCGCGCTTCGAAAGAAAAAATGGATGTATAGGCTGTTTTGCTGGATGATCCCGATTATCGGAAGAACCTGGGCTTACCGCTTTCCACCAGTGTCTGGTAGGCTTTTAATGGCCCGGCTGCCCATGCGTTCACTTTCTTGACCCATGCTGCGATTTTCAGTTCCGCTTCCACCACCTGTTGCTCTTCGTAAGCACCTGGTGTAACCGGTCTTGCGGTAATTGCCTGATTGGCTTCTGAAAGCTCACTGGTGATGGTCACCTGTGGCACATTGCCATAGCCCTGACGCTCACGTTGCACGCCATTCAGTTCTTCCCGGAAGGCTTTGATGTCAGCCGCCAGTTTTTTTCCTGCCGCAACGATAGAGTCAGCTACTGCGGTGCGTTGTCCAGCAAAGGCCGCTTCCACTTTTTTCATGCTTTCTTCAGCGGCGGTCAGTTTTTCCATACCTGCTGAAAGGGAGTCGCCTGATTTCCGCAACCTGGTGAGCATGGCGCGTTGGGCCAGTTTTACCTCGTTCCTGTTCCCCAACCGTGGATCGTCCAACAGGTTGATGGTGGTGGAATCTTTTGATCCGGCGTATTCCAAAACGAGTTTGTAGGTTCCCGGAAGTGCCTGCCAGCCGCCGGGTTCAGCGTTTCTTCCGCCACCCATGGCGCCGCCGCGTCCTCCGCCTCTTCCGGCAAATCCTCCCGGCGAGCGGAATCCACGTTCTTCCATGCCCCAGTAGCGCCTGTTCAGGCCTGAGTCAGCATCCCAGCTCAGACTGCGGATGCGTTCGTTTTGCGCATTGTAAATGCTTACGCGCACCACGGAGTCGGTTTTTTCTTTTTTCGGAATATAATAGGAGATGGCCGCTCCGCGTGGACGGTTCTCTGCATCGTATAGGCCCATCGTGCTCCATTCGTAGCCCGGCGCGTTCCTAAATTGTGCTTGTATGGCATCTGGCGCGGTAAATACTTTGAGGGCAGAAGCCGGGGACTTTCCTTTGCCCTGCGCCAGTCCGCGCAATGGTCTGATATCATCAAGAACCCATAAAGCCCTTCCGAAAGTAGCAATCACCAGGTCGGCCTCCCTTTCCTGGATCGCCAGATCGTAGGTGGACACAGAAGGATAGCCGTTTTTCCATTGGGAGAAACTGGCGCCGCCATCAAGGCTCACCCACAACCCCTGTTCCGTTCCCACAAATACCAGATTGGGTTCCACGGGATCCTGCAATACCGTGAGGGCGTATCCGGTAACTTTTTTCTCGTCCGCAACGCGCGACCATGTTTTGCCGTAATCCGTGGTGCGGAAAACATACGGCTTCAGGTCGCCGCGGCGGTAATCGTTGGCCACCACCCATGCTTCGCCGGCATTGTGTCTGGAGGTTCTGATCTGTGGTATCCAGCTTCCGGTGGGCATGCCCGTTATCTTGTTTCTGAAATTGGTCCAGGTTTTACCACCATCGCGCGTAAGTTGAATATTGCCATCATCGGTGCCCACCCACAAAACATCTTTCTCTTTGAAAGATGGTGCGATGCAGATGATGGTGTTGTAATTTTCTGCGCTGGTGATGTCCAGCGAAAGCCCACCATTCTCACTCTGGTCCTGTTGTTGTTTGTTGTTGGTGGTGAGGTCGGGTGAAATTACGGTCCAGGTGGCGCCTTTGTTGGTGCTTTTATGGAGCAACTGGCTGCCGAAATAGATTGTTTTGGGATCGAACGGATCCTGCGCCATGGCGGCGTTCCAGTTGAAGCGAAGCACAGTGTTGGTATCCGGGGAAAGTGGTTTAATGTTCCAGCGTTCGCCGGTGGGAATATGGTACCTGCCCACGCTGCCGCCCTGGCTCATGGCGTACACCCAGTTGGGGTCCTCTGCGTCGGGCATCATATCGAACCCGTCGCCTCCCCATATACTTTGCCAATAATAGTTTTTGATGCCACCGTTGATCCAGGTATAGGCCGGGCCGTGCCAGGAGCCATTGTCCTGCATTCCGCCCATTACATTGTAGGGTATTTGATTGTCTACCGCGATATGGTAAAATTGTCCTACGGGAAGTTTTTCATCGAACTGCCAGGATTTTCCGCGGTCGCGGGAAATGCCGATGCCACCGTCGTTGCCATCGAGTACGAAGTTTCCGTTGTTGGGATTGATCCAGAAAGCGTGATGATCGGGGTGAATTCCGCTATAAGGCAGCACCGTACTAAAGGACTTGCCCCCGTCTTCGCTCACGGCTACCTGTTGGTAGATGAGCCAGAGCCTGTTCTCGTTCTGCGGGTCACAGAATATTTCCTGGAAATAGAAGGGGCGGTTGGTCACCCATTGCGGGTCGCTGTTCACGAGGGTCCAGTGTTTTCCGCCGTCATCGGTCTGGTACAAACCATTTTTTGTGGCTTCCACCAGGGCATAGATGCGGTTGGGGTTGCTGCGTGAAATGGTGAGGCCTATTCTGCCGTAATCACCTTCGGGTAATCCGTGTTCTTTTCCCAGTTTCTCCCATGTTTTTCCACCGTCGAAAGTGAGGTAAAGGCCACTGCCTTTGCCACCGCTTTTAAAACTGTATGGCGTACGGAAATGTTGCCACATAGCCACGAGGAGTTTGTTGGGGTTGGATGGGTCCATCACCATATCGCCTACGCCTGAACTGTCGTTGGTGTACAGGATTTTACTCCAGGTAGCGCCGCCGTCGGTTGTTTTGAATACGCCCCGTTCGGAGTGCGCGGCAAAGGGGTTGCCGATGGCACCTGCATAAACGGTATTCGGAGATTGCGGATCAATCAGTACACGGTGGATGTTCCTGGTTTTTTCCAGGCCCATACATTTCCAGGTATTGCCACCATCGAGGGTTTTGTAGATGCCTTCTCCCAGGCTCACGGAGTTGCGGGGGTTGCCCTCACCTGTGCCCACCCATACTACCGAAGGATTATTTTGCTGAATGGCCAAGGATCCGATGTTGAGTATGGGCTGATCGTCGAAGACCGGCGTCCAGGCTGCACCACCGGAGGTGGTTTTCCAGACTCCGCCTGAAGCGGCGCCCACGTAAATGGTGTTGGGGTCGGAAGCGAGCGCATCGATGGTGGTGATGCGGCCGCTCATACCTGCAGGGCCGATGTTTCTCGGCTTCCAGCTTTTCATGGCCGCAGGTGAAACCTGTTGCGCCTGCGCGCCGGCAAATAGGAAAACAAGGGCCACAGAATGGCGCAAATTTCTCATGTGTTTGGTTTTTGATCTGAAAGAAGGTACAATTTAAATTAAATTCACCCATCGCGCAAAGGTTCGCTTCGATTAACGTCTAAACACCAACATCTTTCTTTTTATAGTAATATTGTCCCACAAATCAACAATTGAACATGAACAAACACCTTAAAGTAGCTACTTCACTGCTGATCGCAGGGGTTGCCGTTTCTTCTTTCGTGGCAGGTCCCGTTGTTCCCGCAAAAGCAGTTAAGACAACAGCATCCGCCCAAACGCCCATCGTTTGGAAACTGGACAAGTCCCATTCCGGCGTGAAATTCACCGTTACCCACCTGCTGGTTTCAGAAGTGGACGGTAACTTCAAAACGTTCGACGGTACTTTCGAACACACCAAAGAAGATTTCTCCGACGCGAAGATCACCTTCACCATCGACGCGGCTTCTGCCAACACCAACAATGAAGGACGCGACAATCACCTCAAAAAAGCTGATTTCTTCGACGTGGAAAAATACCCCACCATCAAATTTGTAAGTACTTCCTTCAAGCCCGCTGGTGGAAAGAAGTACACGCTGACCGGCCAACTGACTGTTAAAGATGTAACCAAAACAGTTACATTCGATGTTACCTATAACGGACAGAACAGCACAGCCCGCGGCGTGAAAGCCGGCTTCAAAGCTACTACCACCATCGACCGTACTGAATACAACATCAAAGGTGGCGGTGCCGCTGTAGGAGATGATGTGGATGTGACCGTGAACATCGCCCTCGCAAAAGCTTAATCGCTAAGAAATAAAATAGAAAAATGGGGCATACCGGAAGGCGTGCCCCATTTTTATTTGTAATAATCTTATCAGAACCTGAAGTTTCTTACCTGTAATCCACCCGTACCTTCTACTTCCAGTACTTTCGGCGAGGCATATCCTTTTTGCCCGATATTCAATTTGTTGGGACCTTTCTGCAAAGGAATCCTGGTGTATTCAATAAATGCGGGAAGGCTTTGCCAGTTGCGGGTATCGGCTTTTTCGGAGGCAAGGGCCAGCGCCTGGAAAAGCAAGCCTACTGCAGCACCCACCGCTTCGGCGTTCTCTTCTTTTTTATTTTCATCTTTTTTCTTGCTGTTGCTTTTGGCGATGGACTCGCTTGCGGCACGGGCACCACTTTCCGCGAGTTTCTTTATGGCCAGGCGGGTGAGGGCGGCCGTTATATCCTTCAACCTGCGTTCTTTCATCGTTTCGATGGCCACCGCATTGATGTTCTGTACCATTTCGGACTGGTAGCGCTGTTCGTTCAGGGAGATGCTTCCATTCGATGGCATTGAACTGGTTACCATGTATTTCGGTAATGCTATACGGAAAGTGCGCAGATCCCCGATGTCCGTACTATTGTTGTTGTAACGCGCCACATCAAAAGGAATATTGAACGCGCCTGTTGGGTCTGTAAAAAAGAAAGCGCCTCCCGCTCCTTTTACGAGGGAAAAGAACAAGTTCTCTTCTTCCTTCACGGGAGCCCGGCCACTTTCCATGAACACCACCAATGAGCCGCCTTCCGGAGCTTTGGATGGATCATATGCCCTACCGAATATATTTTCGAAGCGTTCCTGTTCAGTGGTGAAACCATTGGCGTGCGCTGTTCTTAGTAAATCTTCCTTGAGTTGCTGCGGGATGGTGACGCCGTACCATGTGCTGTCTTTCTGTGTGAGGTAAGTTTCAACGGCGTTGCGGTAGGAGATGAACGCGTTGTTGAGGTCTCCGGCTGATTCATAAATGATACCCTGGAGGTTGAGTGAAAAAGCGTCTCTGCTGTAGCGGTTCTCTTTTTCATTGGTCTGATCCATATGGTCGTTGGTGGCCAGCGAAATGCGGCGGGCTTCCACCAGTGCATCTTCGGTTCTGCCAAGATAGGTATAGTTCAGCGCCTTATAATAATGGAGCATGAAACGTTCGAAAGGTTCACCACGGTAGGTTTGCATCATCGGGTTGAGGATGGTTCCTTTGGTAACGTCCGCGGCATCTTTGTACCGGACTTCGGCTATACGGTCTGCTTCATTAAGGAAACGGTTACTGCTGTCATAAAGCCCCATCAGGTGGGCCATCCGTCCTTTTTCAGCATAATACAGGAAAAGGTTCCTCGGTTTTTGCAGAAACTTAATATCATCCAGCGTCCGGAAGGCATTGTTGAAACGGCCAGCTTCCATCTGCCCATAATACTTTTGTATTTTCTGGTTGTAACTCCCGCAGGAAAACAAGAAAGGTACCAACACCAGGAGTGCCGGTACCCTTGCTATCGTAAATAACAATCGCATGGGAAATGCTTTTGCGGGCGTTAATTTTTTACGTATTTGGCGATCTTCTTATCGCCTATCCACACCACTTCGTTGGTTTCAATATTGGTGAGTTCCAGGTTAACCTGGTAGTACACCACCTTCTTTCTTTTGTGAGAATCCACGATAGAGTTGATGGAGCCCTGGAGAATATAATCAGCGCCGTTCTCGAGGCCGAATTTCTTCATGGTGGAAGCGGATGCGTTGGTTTGCTGGTCGGCTTTTTCAGCGCGCAGTTCTTCCCTTTTCTTTCCGCCCTGCACCAGGCCTACTTTATTGCTGCTGATGAAACTTCTTTCCACATCTTTCACGAAGGTCTCGGCTTCAATATGTTCGTGGCTCTTGTTCTGCACCATACCTACAATTACCACAGGCTTCTTTCCTTTTGCCTGCATGTGGTTGGTAACCCAATCGGCACGGAGTACGTCTCCGGTCATTTCTTCTGCGGTGAGTCTTGAATCGGTATTGTTCCAGCGGCCGCTGAGGTCAATCTGTTCTGAACTGTCGATACGGGTTACGTTCCTGCTGCAGGAAACGAAAGAGAATGCTGAAGTAGCGAGCAATGTTGCGTAAAGAAAATTTTTCATGAGCTGTACAATTAAGGGGATAAGTTCAGTCTACTGAACGTATAATTAAATGTTGATTTGAAAATTAGCTTATCTGAACATCCAGTGCCAGAAGAAGGGCGAGCCAATTGTACCCCAGGTTACCGGGTTGTTCCAGGAGCTGCGGTAAGGACGGTAGAAGTTGTTGTTGAAACGGTTTCCGCGGAAATAGTAATCGTCATAGTAACGATTGTTCCAGTTCCAATTGTCGTAATTGTTCCACCTTGCCCGTTCGAGTCTCCTTTGTTGCCGGAACTCACGGCGTTCTTCCCGCGCTTCTGCTTTGTCGGCGAGGTAGTCGATAGCCTTATAAGTATTTTGAGCAGTAGTAGACTGGTAGTTGTTTACAGAGTCGGCCAGCTTCATGTATTTATCACGACTTTGAGCGAAGTTGGGATTCTGGTCAGGCGCCAGGTTCTGGGCCATGGCCAGCGCGCCGGAACATACAAATAATGCGGTGAGTAAAATACGGTTCATCGTGTATGTATTTTGGTGATGAAGGATAAGGTCAAAATTAATTTTCAGCCCGTTAAACCGCTGTTAAGAACTGGACGAACGGCGGTTTACCACATCAATTTAACATATTTATGCTTTTATGAGAAATGTGAAGTGAATACTGGTAAGCATTGGGTTTAAGCAAAACATATTCATGTGGCAGGTTTTTAAGGGAAAATAATCAGAAAGTTGAATTAATATAACAAAACAGGGCGCTTCTTTAAGTAGAAGCGCCCTGTTTCAGATGGTATCAAACATAAACTATTTCTTCTTTTCAAAATCCAGGATCACACCATTGATACAATACCGCAAGCCCGTAGGCGGAGGACCGTCTTCAAAAACATGTCCCAGGTGAGCTTTGCAGCGTCCGCATTGTACTTCGGTGCGCACCATTCCATGCGAATGGTCCGGCGTGTAAATGATGGAGCCTTTGCTTACCGGCTCATAAAAACTTGGCCAGCCGCAGCCGCTTTCAAATTTGGTATCGCTTTTAAAAAGTGCGTTTCCACAGGCGCGGCAATAATAGGTGCCAATCTCCTTAGAGGTCTCGTATTTACTGGTAAACGGCCTTTCCGTTCCCTTCATCCGGGCAATCTGGAACACATCGGTGGGAAGGACTTTTTTCCATTCTTCATCGCTTATTTCAACTTTTGAGGAGTCTGTGCGGGAGTAAGCCGCAATCTTTTTTTCTTCTGATTGCATGGTGGAATCTTTTTTTGGCTTTTGCTGGGAATACGAACATTGTGCGAACAACAAAGGTACCAGCACTATGATTGAAAATTTCATTCCGGTGAATTTAAACATTGATAACAAACATACGGAAGGGTGGTTCATCGGGATGTGGCGAAGAAACTTCTTTAACACAATCTTGAAATCAGGAATTGAATTTGAAAAATATCAAACAAAACCCGTGATTTTTAGAGTAATAAGCAAGGCAGTTTGATTTTCTGATGGTTTATGCAACTATAAAACTAAAAATGTAACCTTTTTTTAATGAAGTTCGGGTATATTTGTCCACTCAATCTGCAAGTTAAAAACATGTTCAATTTAATTTTATTCGGCCCTCCGGGCAGTGGCAAGGGAACGCAGTCGGAAAACCTGATCAAGAAGTACGGGTTAAAGCACCTGTCAACAGGAGATATCCTGCGCAGTGAAATTGCGGGACAAACGGCACTTGGCCTGGAAGCGAAAAGTTTCATGGACAAAGGGCAACTCGTTCCGGACGAAGTGGTGATTGGTATGATCAGTTCCGCCCTGGAAGCAAATCCTGAAGCAGCGGGCTTTTTGTTTGACGGCTTTCCCCGTACCACCGCACAGGCTGAAGCCCTGGATAAGTTATTGTCGCTCAAAAAAACGGAGATCGCCGTGGTGCTTGCCCTGGAAGTGTCTGAGGAAGAACTCGTGAAACGCTTGCTGAACAGGGGAAAAACCTCCGGAAGAAGCGATGATACCAGCGAAGAAATCGTACGTGCGAGAATTGTGGAATACCACGCGAAAACTTCCGCCGTAGCCGACTATTACCGCCAGTTTGATAAGGTAGAATCCATTAAAGGAGAAGGCTCTGTGGACGAAATCTTCGATGCACTCTGCAAACAAATAGACGTCAGAATGGAAGAGGCCATCTGATCATTTTATACCCGACTTAAAAAGCGTATCGGCAACGATGCGCTTTTTTTATGCCTGTACACTTCAAAAAGTGGCCCATTCGCCTTAAAATGCGCTTGCCATTTTTTAACGCTCCGCGTCGTGGTGCCGTTGCGAGCAATAATTACAAGAGAACGAAATCCTCCTACTGGAAAAAGTACCGTGGAAACCCCCTACATTCAACCAGAAAAAAACCGGACACCGCGTAAGATATAACGGCGTACCACACCGGAAAACAACGTCGGTGGCACCGACCCCCCGGAATTTCTCCCCATTCCTCCGGTTTAACAAAATCTGGCACACCCCGTTAAAACACGCTCCTTCCAGTAGAAAAACACCATCCTGTATTTTGTCATTCCGGGAAATGCTACTTTCGGGTTGGTGAAGAAAGTCGCGGTGTTGATGGAACAGATTCCTCCATCAAACCAGGGAAGGAGTATATTTAAAGAAGAAAATTTGCCGTATGATTATTCAGAATTATGTTTCAGGAAAATGGATACCCGGTGAAGACCAGGGGCAACCACTTTTTAATGCTGTGGATGGTACTTTGATCGGGCATGCCTCCACGAAAGGATTGGATATGAACGCCGTTTTGCAGTATGCCCGTTCAAAAGGAAATGCCACCTTGCGTAAAATGAGTTTCCAGGAAAGGGGCAGAATGTTGAAAGCGCTCGCGACCCACCTCCAGGAAAAAAAGGAGCAATTTTACGAAGTAAGTTATAAAACCGGCGCTACCCGCGCCGATAGCTGGATCGATATTGAAGGTGGGATCGGGAACCTTTTCTCTTATGCTTCTTTAAGGAGAAAGCTGCCGGATCTACCGTATTGTACAGATGGTGAATCCCATGTTTTGGGAAAGGCCGGACAATTCTCCGCACAGCACCTGCTGATTCCTAAAACCGGCGTGGCGGTGCACATCAACGCATTCAATTTCCCCGTGTGGGGCATGCTTGAAAAGATTGCTGTAAACCTGCTGGCCGGAATGCCAGCCGTTGTAAAACCCGCTACTGTTACCTGCTACCTAACCGAGGTGGTGGTGAGAGAGATCATCGCTTCGGGTATATTGCCAGATGGTGCCCTTCAATTGTTGTGCGGCAGCGCAGGCGACCTGCTCGACCACCTGGAGGCGCAGGATGTGGTCACCTTCACCGGCTCTGCGGTTACGGGAATGAAATTAAAATCGCATCCAAAGATTCTTGCTGAAAACGTCCCTTTCAATATGGAAGCAGACTCCTTAAACTGCCTGGTGCTTGGTGCAGATGCCATGCCCGGAACGCCGGAGTGGGAACTTTTTGTAAAGGAAGTGCGGAAAGAAATGACGGCGAAGGCGGGCCAGAAATGTACGGCCATCCGAAGAATATTCGTTCCCGAACAATTGATGGAAGCCGCCTGGAAAGACATTAGCACTGCTTTACAGCAAACCACTATCGGCAATCCCCTGAACGAAAAAGTACGGATGGGAGCGCTTGCCGGACAGGCACAACGGGAGGAACTGAAACAGCAGGTGCAAAAACTTTTGACGCAGACTGAACTGGTTTATGGCAATATGGAGGAAGTTGCGGTGGTAGATGCCGACCCGAAAACAGGCGCTTTTGTAAGTCCTTTATTGTTGATGAACAAGACACCATTTCAATCACACGCAGTGCATGAAGTGGAGGCTTTTGGCCCGGTAAGTACCATTATGCCCTACAAAGAATTGCCCGATGCTATTGAACTGGCAAGGATGGGAAAGGGATCACTCGTATGTTCAGTGGTCACAAACAATCCTGCGTTCGCAACGGATTTTGTGGTAGGAGCGGGAACGCACCACGGAAGGATATTGGTGCTGAACCGTACTTGCGCCAAAGAAAGTACCGGACATGGATCGCCATTGCCAATGCTGGTGCACGGAGGTCCGGGACGTGCCGGGGGAGGAGAAGAAATGGGGGGATTGCGTGGCATCAGGCATTACATGCAGCGGGTAGCGGTGCAAGGCGCGCCTGAAATGCTGACCGCTATTACAGGAACTTATCAGCAAGGCAGTCCGGGAAAAGAAGATGAAAAGCACCCTTTTAGAAAATATTTCGAAGAACTGGAAATAGGAGATACACTGGTTACGCACAAAAGAACGGTAACCGAAGCGGATATAGTAAACTTCGCGAACGTTAGCTGGGACCATTTCTATGCCCATACCGATCATACATCCCTGGAAGGAACTTTGTTTGAAAGGCCGGTGGCGCATGGCTATTTTATCCTGAGCGCCGCAGCCGGGTTATTTGTGGACGCGAAGAAAGGTCCGGTAATGTTGAACTATGGGTTAGAGGAATGCCGTTTTCTGAAACCGGTCTATGCCGGAAGTACGATAGGAGTAAAGCTTACCTGCAAAGAAAAACTAAGGCAGGAAAAAAAAGAACCTGGTGATACAGCAAGAGGAATCGTAAAATGGCTCGTGGAAGTAAGTGATGAACTGAATGAACCTGTGGCCATCGCAACCATTTTGACCATGGTAATGTTAAAAAATCAGGAAAGCTGGTAAATGATCCGGCGAATTTGTAAATTATTATCAAATTGGCAACCTATGATACAGGCAATTCAGGACGGACATGTTAAGGTGGAAACCGAACACGGCATCACCACCATAGAATTTTACCATCCACAGGGGAACGCGCTTCCATCTAAGATTCTGCACGAACTGGCTGTGGCGGTTTCGGCTGCGGGAAGTGATGCCGGTACAAAAGTGATTATCCTTCGTTCGGAGGGAGAATCGGTATTCTGTTCCGGCGCTTCTTTTGACGAACTGGCGAATATCAGGAATGAAGAAGAGGGAAGAAGGTTTTTCACGGGGTTCGCAGAGGTAATCAATGCCATGCGCAAATGCCCCAAGTTTATCATCGGGCGTATTCAAGGTAAATGTGTTGGCGGTGGTGTTGGGCTCGCGGCTGCCACCGATTATTGTATCGCCTGGAACAGTGTTGATGTGAAGCTGAGTGAACTTGCTGTTGGTATTGGCCCCTTCGTGGTGGGGCCTGCTGTGGAAAGAAAAATAGGAACATCGGCCTTCAGTCAGCTCGCAATTGATGCCACCCATTGGCGTAACGCGGAGTGGGCTAAGAGAAAAGGCCTCTTTGCCGAGGTGCATGAAAGCATTGAGAATATGGACGAATCCATTGCGCGACTCGCCAATACTTTATCACATTCCCATCCTGAGGCAATGCGGGAAATGAAGAAAATTTTCTGGAAAGGTACCGAGCATTGGGATGAACTGCTCCGCGAAAGGGCGGCCATCAGCGGCAGATTGATCCTCAGTGCATACAGTAAAACCGCTATTGAAAAGTTTAAAACACCAGCCAAGACAAGTTGATCTTTGGTTTTCTTAGATGAATTGCAAAAGAAACGCAAAAGTTTTAAGATGAATGGAAAACTATTTCACGATTTCCGATAAATATCTAATTTCATGACTCAATTAAGCAGTCATTTATAGGTTTTATAATCACGGAGCGGGGTTTCTACCCCGTTCTTCATTTATAGTCTTTTATGTTCCATTAAAGGGAATTTTCAACCGGCAGGCGCATAAAAAAATCCCCGCCCGATGGACGGGCAGGGATGCTTATCTTATTTTTCAATTATATATTCAGACCGCCGCAGGCGCTCAGCACCTGTCCGGTAATATACGAACTCATATCGGAGGCGAGGAACAGCGTTGTGTTGGCGATTTCTTCCGTTTTACCAAATCTTCCCAGCGGGATTTTTTTCAGAAAATCATCAGCGGCTGCGCCTTCTTTCAGGTAATGGGTCATATCAGTTTCGATAAAGCCCGGAGCGATGGCGTTGCAACGGATGTTGCGGCTACCCAGTTCGTGCGCCACGCTTTTTGTGAAGCCAATGATACCAGCTTTACTGGCTGCGTAGCTCGCTTGCCCCGCGTTACCGCGGATACCGATGATGGAACTCATGTTGATGATGCTGCCGCTTTTGGCTTTCATCATGGGGCGGATCACCTGCTTGGTCATATTGAAAACACTGTTCAGGTTGGTGGCGATCACGTCGTTCCACTGGTCAACGCTCATACGGAGGAGGAGGTTGTCTTTGGAGATGCCCGCATTGTTCACGCACACATCTATGGTGCCGAATTCCTTCATTACATCATTCACGAAGGTTTCACATTCTTCAAATACGCCTGCGTTGCTGCGGTAAGCTTTTGCTTTTACGCCCATGCCTTTCAGTTTTTCTTCGAGGGCGGCGGCTTTTTCCGCGCTGCCTTCACTCACATAGGTAAAGGCGATGCTGGCGCCATGTTCGGCGAGTTTGAGGGCTATTCCTTCTCCGATGCCACGGGCGGCACCGGTTACAATGGCAACTTTGTTGTCGAGTAATTTCATCCGTTTTTGTTTTTGGTTCAGTTCATGACCGTGTGGATGCACGGTTTAAAATATCGGAATCCGGGGCCGAAAGTATGAAATATCTGAAGATGATGGGCAGGTGACAATAAGTGAAATGGTGCCGGCAGCCGCTAAGCCTGTGCATGCAGCGCCATGATCTCATCAATATAACACCTGTCGTTGGAGAGGCGTGGCACTTTGTGCTGACCGCCCAGCTTGCCTTTTTCCTTCAGCCAACGGGTGAACAATCCTTTTGGAATGTTGTGCAGAATGGGCATGCGCAGGGCCATGTCTTTATGCCGCTTTGCTTCGTAGTCTGAGTTCAGGTTTTTCAGCGCGGTATCCAGTTCGTAGGCGAAACGCTGAATATCCTGGGGGTCCACTTCAAATTCGATCAGCCATTCGTGTGCGCCATTTTCTGCATCGGAGAAATACACGGGCGCGGCCGTGTAATCGTTCACTATCGCGCCGGTTCTTTCGCAGGCCATTGCGATGGCGCGATCTGTATTGTCCACCATGAGTTCCTCGCCGAAGGCGTTGATATAATGTTTAAGTCGACCGCTCACTTTTATCCGGTAAGGATTTTTAGAAACAAACTGAATGGTATCGCCCAGCAGGTAGCGCCACAATCCGCCGTTGGTGGAAATTACGGGCGCATAATGCCTGTTGAGTTCCACTTCAGATAAGCCGATGGTTTGCGGGTCTTCCTTCCCATATTCTTCAATGGGCATGAATTCATAAAATATGCCGTGCCGGGTGTAGAGCAACATGCCGTCATCATCGGGATGTGCCTGTGCCGCGAAGAAGCCTTCGCTGGCATTGTACATTTCGAGGTAGCGGATGGGCGCACCGATCAGTTTCCGGAACTGCTCACGGTAAGGGGTGAACGAAACGCCGCCGTGCATGTACAACTCAAGGTTGGGCCATACTTCCTTTACGGTGGATTTGCCGGAAAGTTCCAGTATCCTGCGGAAAAGCACCAATGTCCAGGTGGGAACGCCGGAAATAGAGGTTACATTTTCGTTGAGGGTGCTCTGGGCCAGCATTTCGATTTTAGATTCCCATTCATCCATCAGGGCGATGGAAAGATCGGGTGTACGGAGCCAGTGCCCCCAGAATGGGGTATTCTGCAATAATACGGCGCTAAGGTCGCCATACGATATCGTATCGTTGAACTGGTTCACCTGGTGGCTTCCGCCCAGCACCAGTCCTTTTCCTGTTAACAGGTCGGAATCGGGATGTGTGCTGTAATACATGGTGAGCACATCTTTCGCGCCCTGAAAATGCGTTTCTTCCAGGCTTTCCTTACTGATGGGAATAAATTTGCTTTTGTCGCTGGTGGTACCGCTGCTCTTCGCGAACCATTCCACCGGCGTGTTCCAGAGCACATTTTCTTCTCCCGCCATCATCTTTTCGATGTAGGGTTTCAGGTCTTCATAGTCGTGAATGGGAACGGCCTGTTTGAAAGCTTTAACGGAGAAGAGTTTGTTGAAACCGTATTTCCTGCCGAATGTAGTATACTGCGCGGCTGTAACAAGTTCCTGAAGTACTTCGCGCTGGGCGGCCTCAGGGTATTGCATCCACTGTTCAATTTGCCACAAACGGAGCCTGGCAAGTCGTGATATGGCAGGACTTAAAATCCTCATACGGCAAAATAAATTTTAAATTCCGAATTCTGAATTTAAAATAGGGAATTGATGGAAATCTGCGCTGTGCAGATTAGTCGGGTATTTTAATCACATCGGGCATGGGTTCGTTGCTTTCGGGGGAAAGCAGGTAGTCTTTTCGTTTCAGTTCGAAATTCCTTCCGAGGTAGAGGCGTTTCACCTGTTCGTCGGCGGCCAGTTCTTCGGCGGTCCCGTGTTTAAATATTTTTCCATCGATCAGGAGGTAAGCCCGGTCGCAGATCGAGAGGGTTTCGTTTACGTTGTGGTCGGTGATCAGGATGCCGATGTTCTTGAATTTGAGCCGGGCCACTACCATCTGGATATCTTCCACCGCGATAGGGTCAACACCGGCGAAGGGTTCATCCAGCAGGATGAATTTTGGGTTCACCGCCAGCGCGCGGGCTATTTCGGTACGGCGTCGTTCACCTCCGGAAAGGGAATCGCCATTGTTTTTACGCACATGGTGCAGTCTGAACTCGGTTAAAAGGTCTTCCAGTTTTTCTTTCTGTTCAGCTTTGGAAAGTTTGGTCATTTCCAGGACGGCAGAAATATTATCTTCCACGCTTAGTTTTCTGAAAACGGAAGCTTCCTGCGGCAGGTAACCGATACCCATTTGGGCGCGTTTGTACATGGGAAGTTTGGTAATGTCCTC
The DNA here is from genome assembly GCA_946482545.1 of uncultured Flavihumibacter sp. The sequence goes on from CAMLRX010000010.1 coordinate 49,525, forward strand.
TTCTTCCAGGAAAACGCTGCCTTCATCTGGTTTAATGAGTCCCACCACCATATAGAATGTGGTAGTTTTCCCGGCCCCGTTCGGCCCGAGCAGCCCTACGATTTCGCCCTGTTTCACATCTACGGAAACATGGTTCACCACTGTTCTGCTGCTGTATCGCTTTACAAGGTCTTTGGTATGGATGGTCAAACTCAAAATAAAATGATTGAATGGCAAAAATAAGGGATGGTGTTTATACGCTTTTCCTAAAATTCAACGTATTATAATAAATTAACTGTTTTTCTTGTAGGTTTGCCCCGTTAAAAACTGCACATGAAGGTAATTGACCATATCCGACAGGCCAAAGATACCCTGATCTCGTTCGAAATTCTTCCCCCTTTGAAAGGGAAGACCATCCAAAGTATTTACGATCACCTCGACCCATTGATGGAATTTAAACCGTCCTGGATCAACGTGACCTACCACCGCGCCGAAACCATGTTCAAGAAAAAACTGGACGGCAGTTTCTCTAAAATTGAAGTAAGGAAGCGCCCCGGAACCGTAGCCATCTGCGCCGCCCTGCGCAACCATTATAATGTGGACACTGTTCCGCACCTGATTTGCGGCGGTTTCACCAAAGAAGAAACAGAGAACGCATTAATAGACCTAAACTTCCTCGGCATCGATAACGTGCTGGTGTTAAGAGGTGATGCCGCTAAGAACGAGGCTTCCTTCGAACCACATCCCGGAGGGCACCGTTACGCCATCGACCTGATGCGCCAGATATCCAACCTGAATACAGGGATTTACCTGGAGGAGGATATTCAGAACGGGGGTAAAACGAATTTCTGCATGGGCGTGGCCGGTTACCCAGAAAAACATTTCGAGGCCCCGAATCCGGAGATCGATATGGAATACCTGAAGAACAAAGTAGAGGCGGGTGCAGAATACATTATGACCCAGATGTTCTTCGATAATAAAAAGTATTTCAAATTCGTGGACGATTGCCGTGCCGCAGGTATCGAAGTACCCATCATTCCCGGGTTGAAACCGCTGACCACCAGGAAACAACTCACCGTATTGCCCCGTGTTTTCCATATTGATCTTCCAACAGAACTTAGTCTGGAAGTAATGAAGTGTAAAACCGATGCTGAAGTGGAGGAAGTTGGTACTGAATGGCTGCTGAATCAATCCAGGGAACTGAAAAAGAACGGAGTGCCTGTATTGCATTACTACACCATCGGCAAACCGAAAGTGGTGTACAATGTGGTGAAACAGATTCAATAGAAACTACCGGTTCTGTAAAATAAATTGGGGGCGAGAATATCGCCCCCATTCCTTTTGTAGTAGTCTGCTTTAATCATATTCAAAGCCGGGATCAGAGCCCACAGGCCGGTATCGGATCACATGGCTGTTCAGGCAGAAACTATGCCAACTACTTTCCAGCATTTCCGAAAAGTTGTTTCCTTTCTTTCTCATGGATGGTAACGGGATAGACTTTTTCAAGTTTTTTCACCCATTCATCTTCCAGGAATTGCTGGTAATCGTTCAGTACAAAACCCCGTGCTTCGTCGAAACTGCGTGGGTGTTTTTCCGGATACAATTTAAAAATGTAAGCAAACAGCACGGTGCCATCAGCCTGTAATACCTGCTCGGTAAAGTTCTTTTCTTTCAAGGGGGTATTGCCACTTATAGGAAGCTGCGTAAGTTCCATTTTCGCGGAATCGGCTGTGGCCCTTCCTTCCATGCCATCTGTAATTTGCTGCCATTGCGCCGGTTTGGCCGTTATCTTTCTTTTCAGTTCACCCGCGGCCATCTGGTCGGTGCAGGTGAGTAATACCGCTTCCGCTGAAGGTTCCCAGAAATATTTATCCTTGTTTTGCTGATAGAACCTGGACAGGCCCGCACTATCTGCGGATGATTTGTTCCACACTTCCTGTTGCATGATCTCAAAAAGCATATTGCCTTCTTTGAACTCCCGGAACTGTTCGGCGAAGGCGGGCTGGAATTCTTCCAGGTGATCCCGGTAATATTGCATGGCCTCATAGCGGCGCATGGTTTCCAGCAATTCGGGATAGGATTTGGGTTTCTCCTGGTTGTTCAGGGGATTCCTGGCCACCCGGATGTACCTGCACCATTCGAGTGCGTCCATTGTACGGCTGCCCGTGGCCAATACCGGGGTGCGTGTGCTGATTTTATTATAGGGTACAATGGTAGCGGTCTGGAGGTTCTTTTCAGAAAAATCGAAAAGGTCTTTTTCGGGAACGAGTAACTTACTCCCTGCCTTTTTGATCACCATATCAATGAGTGCGTCCCTGGCTTGTTCGGAGCGGCTATCCTGGTAAATCTGCTGGCGGATGGATTCCACGTACAGCGGATCTGTGCTGATCACCGATCTCGGAATCAGCTTCATCCTTTTAATGATGTGAAAGCCATAAGCGGTGAGCACGGGTTTACTGATATCGCCATCTTTGGTCAGCGCAAAGGCCGCGTTTTCAAATACTTCATCGTTTTCACCCGTGGTAAAAGGGGCGAGTTCACCTCCCATCTGGAAACTACCATTGTCATCGCTCACGGCTTTGGCCATATCTGCGAAAGATTTTCCTTTGAGCAGTTCGTTGTAAACGGAATCTGCCTTTTTTAATACAGAAGCGGAGTCTTTGGCGGTTGCTTCCGGCGGGAAAGTGAGCAGGATATGTGCCACACTCAATTGTCCGGGGTTGGGGCGAACGGCTTCTTTCCTGAAAATATGGTAACCGGCGCTGCTTTTCAGCGGTGCCGAGAAGGTACCGGGTTTCAATCCATACAAAACAGATTCAGGCGTATAAGGAAGGGTAAAGGCAGTGATCCAGCCAATCCGGCCATTTTTTTGTGTACTATTTGAGGGGAACTTCGCCGCAACTTCCTGGAACGGGGCTCCTTTTTTCAACATATTGTGGGCCTCGTTGATCTGTGCAAGGGCAGTGGTTTCATCTTTGGCAAAAGGGATGAAAATCTGGGCCGCGAGTACATCTGTTTTTGCCCTGTTGATGGCTTCTTCCGTGAGTGATTGTATGCGTGCACCATCCAGCATATAAGGTTCCGCGATCTGGGAGCGGAATTGTTCCGCTTCCTGGCGTTGTGCCGGCAGGGTATCGATCCCTTTCGCGATGGCCGCTTTTACTTTCAGTTTGTACCGGATGTACAGTTTCAGGTAATCCTGCATGGCCTGAACACTGCTGTCGGTGGGATTGTTTTTTTTGAAGGCTTTTTTGAAAGCCTCCGTGGAAACGTGTTCTCCGCCTACGGTAAAAAGCGTTTGAGCGAAAGCGGTAGCAGAAAGCAGCAGTAAACTACAGAAGAATATTGGTTTTTTCATAAAACGGGGGAATCGCTTATTTCTTTTTCATTTCTATCACCTTGTCCACCTGGTCGTAGGTAAGTTTTTTGGCCACGATGCGCTTGTTCTCGTCCAGCAGGTACAGAACGGGGGTTTGGTATACATCATACAACTGTCGGTAATTAGGGCGTCCGGCGTTATAGTCAGCTTCGCGGTCGGCTTCGGTTTGGTACACGTGGGTCCAGCCGGTAAGCTTGTGCTCGTTGATGAATGTTTTCCAGGCGGGCAATCCACCGTCCACCATTACGCCGTACACCGCGATGCCACTATTTTTCCATTTGGCGTTGTACATGGAATCTACCTTGGGTACCACTTCCTTACAATGTCCACAGGTGGGGTCCCAGAAAACCACCACGGTATAAGGTGCTTTTACCTCATAAAGCGGACGTTTTTTCCCGGTGGTATCCACCAGATCGAGCGGGGAGGCGGGTAAACCCAGTTGGTTGGCCATTAAACTGTATGCCCTTTCATTGATGTATTTGCGTTGCTTTTCCGACAGCCAGGTGGCTTGCCCGGCATTGATGTATTTTTCGAACAGGTAGATGAATACCTTGTCCTGTCCCATGAATTCCGGGTTGATGTATTTGTCGATGAATTCACTCAGCAGGAACTTGAACATTTCCTGGGTGCCGGTGGCTTCCTGGAGCATGTGGTCCGTTTCCACGATGATGGAATCCGGCTCAGGCGAAACGAGTTGCTCGTAATACCGTTTCAGTTTGGGTTTGAAGAAGGGGGTTCTCACGAGCCGGTCGTCTCCGAAATGAATACCATCCCAGTAATGGGATTTGTAGTACCGGTAAGCGAAAGCGGAATCATATTTACCACCCGGATGTTGGTTGGCAGGCGGCACCACTGGTTCGCGCAGCGCGTTAAACAACGCAGAGAGCATACCCGAAGGGTACTTTTTCACATAATCCGCCCGGTAATTTTCTATCTCTTTACTCAGCGCGCGCATTTGTTGCTGAAGGGTTTCTTTTTCCGCCGCATCCGTTGACGCTTTTAGTTTACCCTGCAACTGGTTGAGGATTTTTCCTTTTTCATCAGTGAAAGTTTGGTAAGCTCGGAACGCGGTATTGTCGGGCGAGCCGGTATACACTACATTTTTAAGGTCTGCGGTATCTGCCGAAACGGAGAACTGTTGCGGTTTGTCGATCAGCATTTCGAAAAGGATCACTTTGGCGGGTGAAACCATCATGTAAATGCCGGGGGGGAGTAGCTTTTCTCCTTTAAAAACGGCGTTGCTGTTAGCGTCCAGCATGGCGGAGTCGGCGAGGCCTTTGATGTCGCCGTAATGGTAGGCGAGGTAGATTTTTTCGTTTTTAAAGGGCTTGAGGGTTACTTTGATTTCGTAGCCCTGCGCGCTGGCAAGGGTGGAGGTAAAGGTGAGCAGAAAGGCGGAAAGGATATTTTTCATATTTATTTTTAGTCTGTCAATCTTATGGTTTTTCAC